>CAZDZQ010000041.1:0-27555 GCA_964509985.1 uncultured Candidatus Peribacteria bacterium | reverse complement strand
AGAAGAAGTATTAGAAGAAAATATTATTGTTGAAGATGATAGTATTGTAGATCCTGTAGAACCAGTAAATCTAGTAGAGTCTGAAGAAACTGGTGACTTGCCAGATTGGATGCAGGAATCATCAGGTTTATCAGAAGAAATACCAGAAGAAGAATTAGAAGAAAATATTATTGTTGAAGATAATAATATTGTAGATTCTGTAGAACTAGTAGAACCCGTAGAATCTGAAGAGTTTGAAGAAACTGGGGACTTGCCCGATTGGATGCAGGAATCATCAGGTTTATCAAAAGAGCCTGAAAGTTTAGAAAATTCAAATAATTCAAATGTACCAGAAGAAATATCAGAAGAAGAATTAGAAAAAAATATTATAGTTGAAGATGATAATATTGTAGAATCAGCAGGATCTGAAGAAACTGGAGACTTGCCAGATTTATCTGATATATTAGAAAAACCTTTAATTAAAGCGATTGATGCAAAAATTAAAACAGTGGTAAAAGAGAAAAATGGAAATATTCCAGAATGGTTAAAAACTTAGAAATACCAAAAAAATATTCTGGAGTATTGCTAGCTATTGCAGTGGGTGGAGTAACCAGTGCAACCTTTGATTTTCGCTGTGTATGTTAGCTGTTTATAAACTCTATTCGAGTTTTGAGTTTTATTTATTTTTATTTATTTTGTGATATACTTAAAATATAAAAATTTATTTTTTAATAAAAAATCACATGGAAATGACAAACGAAGAACTAAAAGCACTTGTTGCAAGCTTATCTATTGCTCAAAAAGAAACAGATAAACAATTAAAAGAAACTGACAGATTTTTATCTGCAAAATTTGCTGAAACTGATAAATTCTTATCTGCAAAATTTGCTGAAACAGACCGGTTTTTATCTGCAAAATTTTTTGAAACAGATAGAAAACTTAACAAATTAGGAAAACTCTACGGAAATATGTCTAATAATAACGGAGAAATAGCAGAAGAATTTTTTTATACTTCATTTTCTAAAACACGAACCCTTGGAGCTTTACATTATGACGATATTGGAAGAAATTGGGAAAAAGAACGAGATGGAATAGAAGAAGAATATGATATAATAATGACTAACGGAAACGCAATAGCGGTAATAGAAGTGAAAGTAAAAGCTCATCCAGAAGATGTAATTTCTCTGGGAAAAAAAGTAGAAAATTTCAAAAAACTGTTTCCAATCTATAAAGATTATACAATTTATGGTGGTCTTGCATCTCTCACAATGTCAAAAGATGTAAAATCTGAATTATTAAAAAAAGGATTATATGCAATAAAACAGCAGGGCGATCATGTTGAGGTGGCAAGTCCGAAATAAAATCAAATATCTTATTTATAAAAATTATTATGACAAACATAGCAATAGCAGGTGCAACAGGTGCAGTAGGGCAAGAAATTTTAAATGTATTGGCAAAAAAAGAATTTCCTCTAAACGAATTAAAACTTTTTTCTTCGAGTAGAAGTGCTGGAAAAAAACAGGCAACTCCATTTGGAGAACATATTTTAGAAGAATTTTCTATTGAAGCATGTAAAAATATAGATATTATTTTTTTTGCAGTTGGTGGAGATTTTTCAAAAAAATATGCCAATGAATTGTTGAAAAAAAATGACAAAATAGTTATTATTGATAATTCTTCTGCATTTCGATACGATAAAAATATTCCTTTGATAGTTCCTGCAATAAACGCTAGTGCAATAAAAAATTCAAGACTTATTGCAAATCCAAATTGTACAACTGCTATTTTGGTAATGGCGTTATATCCTATTTATAAAGAATTTGGGCTTAAAAAATTGATAGTATCTACATATCAGGCAACAAGTGGAGCAGGAAATCCAGGAATGCAAGAGTTATTAAATCAATCAAAAAATTATATAGAGGGTTTGCCCGTAGAAAATAAAATTTTTGCTCATCCTATACCTTTCAACCTTATTCCTCATATCGATGTTGTTCAAGAAAATCAGTATACAAAAGAAGAAATGAAAGTAACTTGGGAAACGCATAAAATTTTTGAAGATGATTCTTTTCCAATTTCTTGTACAGCAGTAAGAATTCCAACTCTTCGGGCTCATAGTGAAAATATAGTGATAGAAACAGAAAAAAATATTACTGAAAATGGAGGAATAGAAAAAATAAGAGAAATATTAAAAAATTCATCTGGAGTTAATCTTCGGGATGATATTGAAAATAACAATTATCCCATGCCATTAAATGCATCTGAAATTGATGAAGTGCAAGTTGGGCGAATTCGAAAAAATTTAGTATTTGGAGATTTCGGATTAGAATTTTTTGTATGTGGAGACCAATTGTTGAGAGGGGCTGCGTTAAATGCAGTTGAAATTGCAGAATTGTGTTAAGTTTTAGTTCTTTTAAATTTTAGTTTTTTTATACAAAATAATGCAGATTATACAAAAATATTTTATTAAAACTTTTGGGTGTCAAATGAATTATTCCGATTCAGAAAAATTATCAGCAGTTTTAGAATCTTTACAATTAGAGCAAGTTGATTCTGTAGAAGAAGCAGATTTAGTTATTTTTAATACTTGTTCTATTAAACAGCATGCGGAAGATAGAGTATTTGGGCATGTAAATAATGCTAAAAAACTTGGAAAAATTGTTGCAATTACTGGTTGCATGATTCGGAATACTTCAACATTAAAAGATTTACAAAAGATTAGAAGTTTAGAAGATAATAACAAAAAATTAGAAAAACTTGAAAAAATAGATGATATTTTAAAGCGAATAGAAAAAAATAAAAGTGTAGATTTTGTGTTTAGAATAGAGGATATGAAAAATCTTCCTGAAATATTAGTTGAATATGATAGTGAAATTAAGCGACCAAATTTTGAAAAAATTAAAAAATTTGATAGTTTAGAAAATTTTGATTATTTAAATATTTCACCAAAACTTACAGAAAAATATAGAGCTACAGTTCCAATCATGACAGGCTGTGATAAATTTTGCACATATTGTATTGTGCCTTTTGCACGAGGAAAAGAGCGGTCTCGAAAATTTGAAGATATATTAAAAGAATGTGAAAATCACGTAAAAAATGGAGTGATTGAAATAACTTTGGTAGGGCAAAATGTAAATGCATATTTTTTAGACGATACAAATAAAAAAACATTACAACGCCAAACAGATTTTAGTTATTTATTGGATACTGTTGCAAAAATTTCAGGACTAAAGCGATTACAGTTTACATCTCCGCATCCGAGACATATGGGCGAAGATATGATTGAAGTGATTGCAAAACATAAAAAAATTTCTAGATGTATTCATTTGCCAGTTCAATCTGGATCTAGTAGAATTTTGCAAAAAATGGGGCGTGAACATAATATTGGAAGATATATAGATTTTATTGAAAAATTGCAAAAAGCAGTTCCTGATATGATGATAACAACAGATATTATAGTTGGATTTTGTTCAGAAACAGATGAAGATTTTCAAAAAACTATAGATTTGTTTGAAAATCAAAATTTTTTAATGGCATTTATTTCTAAATATTCTGCACGAAAAGGAACAGTTTCTGCAGAAAAAATGATTGATGATGTTTCTGATGAAACAAAAAAAACAAGGCTTGAAATTTTAACAAAATATTTAGAAAAATCAGTTCAAAAATTAAATAAAAACTTAATAGGAAAGATAGAAAGTGTACTTGTAGATACAGTAGATTTTAATGAGAAAAAAAATAAATATATTGCAAAAGGGAGAAGTCATACAGGGCGAACAGTATTGTGTGAAGTTGGAGAAAGAGGAAAAGCATTTATTGGAAAAATTATTTTGGTTAAAATTATAGATTTTCAAAAATTTTCTGTATTTGGAGAATTAGTATAAATATGATAATTTAAATATAATAATTATATAATTATTTATAAAAAAATTAAAAAAATTTAAATATTATTTATGTTAGAAAAACACATCTTTAGAGCCTATGATATTCGAGGAATTTATGGAGAAGATTTTGATGAAAATGGGGCAATTTTAATTGCAAAAGGATATGCAAAATATCTTCGTGAAAAATATAAAAATAAAGAACATTTAACAGTTGTTGTGTCTAGAGATGGACGAATTTCTGGTCCTATTTTAAAATCAAATTTTGTGAATGCTTTGGTTGAAAGTGGGATAAATGTTGTGGATGCAGGTGAATTACCATCTCCAATGTTATATTTTGCATTATGTACACAAGGATTTGATGGAGGTGTTTCTATCACTGCGAGTCATAATTCTGCTCCATATAATGGGTTTAAAATATTATCGGGTGGTGCTCATTCTATTTGTGGTGATGAATTACAAAAAATTTGGGATATTATTCAAGAAGAAGATTTTATAGATTTAGAAAATAATGGAGATTATCCTTCAGATTTAGGAACTGTAGAAAAATTAGATATTTCAGAGGAGTATTATTCTTTATTGTCTGAAATTACACATTTTGAAAAAACAAATTGGAAAATCGCAATAGATGCTGGAAATGGAATTTCAGGTCCATATTATCCAGAATTTTTTAGAAAAGCTGGGTTTAATGTTACTGAATTATATTGTGATGTAGATGGAAATTTTCCAAATCATGAGGCTGATCCAGAGCGAGAAGAAAATTTAGCAGATTTAAAAAAATTAGTTCTTGAAAAAAAATTAGATTTTGGGCTTGCGTTTGATGGAGACGGAGATAGGGTTGGAGTTGTAGATAAAAATGGAAATAGTTTTTCTGCTGATTTGCTATTGTTGCTTTTAGCTAGAGATATTTTAACAAGAGATAAAAATGCAGGAGGAGCAATTGTTTATGACTTAAAATCTACAGAATTATTAAAAGAAGAGATTGAAGAACACGGTGGAAAACCAGTTATGTGTAAAACAGGGCATAGTTTTGTAGAAGAAGAAATGGAAAAACATGATGCACTACTTGGAGGAGAAGTTTCTGGGCATATATTTTTAGCAGAAAATTATTTTGGATTTGACGATGCTCTTTTGGCAGCAGCCAAGCTTGTAGAAATTGCGGTAAAGCTTGATGCAAAAAATGAAACATTTACAAGTGAATTTGCAAAACTTCCAAAAACTTTTGTAACACCAGAAGAAAAAGTACCAGTAAAAGAAAGTGAAAAATTTGGAATTTTAGATAAAATTATTACAGATTTATTAGAAACATATCCAAAAGCGCTTACTATAGATGGAATAAGGATAGAGTTTGGAGACGGTGCATGGGGAATTGTGAGAGCTTCTAATACTTCACCATATTTAACAACTCGTTTTGAGGCGAGAAGTCAGAAAAAATTAGATGAAGTTAAAAATATAATGATGACTGTTGTTGGAAAATATTTATAATATTGTAAAAAAATAAAATAGATGATATGATTACATGATTATGATATGTAATCATATAAATTAATAATATATAAATACTATGACAGAAGAAAAAAAAGCAGAAGATATAACAAAAATAGAAGATTTAGAAAATATTGATGATGCAAAATTAAAAGATATTATAGAAAATAAAGATGTAGCAGCTGCCAGTTATTTTTTAATTTTATCTCCAATATTATTATTAACACGAAAAGATTCAGAGTTTATTCAATATCATTCTCGGCAATCTTTAGCATTGTTATTAATTTTTATGATTTTATGGTTTTTGGGATCTTTCTATATTTTATTTAAATGGGTAACTATTGGAGTTTTTTTTATTGCTCTTGTTAGTTTTATTCAAGCGATTAATGGAAAATATTATGAAATTCCATATATTTATGATTTTGTAAAAGATGGATATTCTGTTTCACTTTTTATAAATATTATTAAAAAAAGTTTTTTGGGTATAAAAGAAATTATTTTTGGATTATTTCCTAAAAATTCATTTAAAAAAGATGAGAAAATAAATAATGAAAAATTTAAAAAATATACATCTCATTCAGATATTATTTCAGGTGAGCAATTTGAAGATTTATTGTTAAAAGTTAAAAAATTAGAAAAACAAATTAATGTATTAGAGAAAAAACAATAATAATTTAAAAATTTAAAATACTAAAAAAAAAACACTTTCTAAAAAATTAGAAAGTGTTTTTTTAGTAGAGAGTTAAATAATATAAAAATTATCGAACTGCATCTTTAAGAACTTTTCCAGCTTTAAATGCAGGAAGATTCATCGCAGGAATTTCAATTTTTTGCGAAGGATTTTGTGGATTAACTCCTGTTCGAGCTTTTCGAGCAGAAATTTTAAATGTTCCAAACCCAGTAAGAGTAACTGATCCACCTTTTGCTAATTCAGCTGTAATTGTTTCAAGAATAGCTTCTAATGCTTCTTGAGAAGCTTTTTTAGAAAGTTCTGTTTTTTCAGCAACTGCTGCAATAATATCTGCTTTTGTCATATGTTTTGATAAATTAAATTATAAAGCACATATATAATACTAAAGATAAAAGCTTTAAATCAAGGCATTTTATCTTTATTTTTACTTATTTGATAAAATTTGAGAAAATAAAGATATATTATATAAACAATAAGAACTTATTATATTAAAATAAATTTACAATAAATGAAAATAATACAAGATTTACAAGAAATGCATGATAAAGTTTTAGAATTAAAAACAGGAAATAAAATTTCTTTTATTCCAACCATGGGAGCTTTACATTTGGGGCATTTAAGCTTGATAAAAAAAGCATTTGAAGAAAATACAAATGCAAAAATTATTGTATCAATATTTGCAAATCCAACTCAATTTACCAATAAAGAAGACTTTGAAAAATATCCAGATACTCAAAAAGAAGATATAAAAAAATTGAAAGAATTTATAAAAGAAGAAAAAATAAAAATATCATATTTATTTATTCCACAAAAAAATAATGATTTTTATAATAATAAAAAATATCCAAATTTATCTCAATATAATATAAATACTGAAGATATTGTATTATCTTCAATATTTTTTGAATCTGAAGGAAAAACAAGAAAAGGACATTTTGAAGGTGTATTCCAAGTTTTATTTAGATTATTTAATATCATAAAACCTGATTATGCAGTTTTTGGACAAAAAGATTTTCAGCAAACTTTATTGGTAAAATATTTACAAAAAAAATATTTTAAACATATTACAATAATAATTGCAGATATTTATAGAGAAAAGTCTGGACTCGCAATGTCTTCACGAAACCAAAGATTATCAATAGAAAATAAAAATAAAGCTAAAATTATTTATAAAGCATTACAAATTGGAAAAAATACTCAAACAAATATTTCTTTAGATATCAGAAAAAAAATAGAACAAATTTTATTATCTGAAAAATTAGTAGAAAAAATTAATTATATAGAAATAAGAAAATTTGAAAATTTTGAATTAATAGATTTTTTAGAAAAAGAAACAAGATATATAATTCTTGTTTCTTTGCAATTTTCTGGACTCCATTTAATAGATAATATTTGTGTAGATTTTTAAACTTCTACAGTTTTATCAAATTTTGAACCAAATTCTTTATCTTCCATATATGTAATTGGACATTCTATAATATTTACACCTCCTTGGTGCAGACATTTATCTAATAACATTTTTAGATCAGATGCTTTTTCAACTTTGTATCCATTTGCACCATAACTTTCAGCATATTTAACAAAATCTGGATTTCCTAAATCTAGCCCCCAATCTGAAAAACCAGCATTTTCTTGTTTCCATTTTATCATTCCAAATGCACTATCGTTTACAATCAAAACAGTAATATTTAAATTGAGTCGTACTGCAGTTTCTATTTCCTGAGAATTCATCATAAACCCACCATCTCCAGTAACGGCAATTACTTTTTTTTCTGGATAAATAAGAGCTGTAGCCATTGCAGAAGGAAGACCTGCTCCCATGGTTGCAAGTGCATTATCTAACAATAATGTGTTTGAATCAAAACATCGATAATTTCTTGCAAACCAAATTTTATACATTCCATTATCTAAGCAAACTACTCCATTTTCATCTTTAGGAAGAGCTTCTCTTACATCATGAACAATTCGCTGTGGTAGCATTGGAAAATTTTCTGAATCTGATTTATTTTTAATATCAGCTTTCATTTTTTTTCGTGCTATAAAAAAATCTTCAAAATTCCAATGGTTTTGAATTGTTATATTTTTAGCAAGTTCATCAACTGCATGTGCCATATATCCAACAACTTGATATTGAGGAAAATAAACATTGTCTACTTTTGCAGGAAAAAAATTGATATGAATAACTTTTGTTCCTCCATGTTTCATAAAAAAAGGAGGTTTCTCAATTACATCATGTCCAATATTTATGATTAAATCTGCTTTTTCTATAGCTTCATGCACAAAATCACCAGAAGAAAGAGCTGCTGTTCCAATATAAAAATCATGAATATTTTTGGCAATTCCTTTTCCCATTTGCGTATTAAAAAATGGAATTTTTGTTTTTTGTATAAAGTTTTGAATAGCCGATATTGTATTTTTTCTATTTGCCCCTGAGCCAATTAAAATTAGAGGTTTTTTCGCTTTTTCAATAGCGCTTATTGCATTGTTTATAGCTTGACTGGTTGGGGTTGGATAATAAATTTTATTTACAGGGAAAAGAGCATCTAAATGAGCTTCTTCTTCTGCAACATCTTCTGGAAGTTCTAAAAGTACAGCACCGGGTCTTTCATTTTCTGCAGTTCTAAATGCTTCACGAACGAGAGATGGAATTAAATTTCCATTCACAATTTGTTTTGCAAATTTTGTTACAGGTTTCATCATCTCTACAATATCAACAATTTGAAATTGTCCTTGTTTGCTATTATTAATTGGTTTTTGTCCGGTAATCATTACTACTGGCATTCCTCCTAATTGTGCATATGCAGCCGATGTTGCAAAATTTGTAGCACCTGGTCCAAGTGTTGATAAGCACACTCCGGCTTTTCCTGTAAGGCGTCCGTATGTTGCAGCCATAAAACCAGCAGCTTGTTCATGTCTTGTTATTATTAATTTTATTGAAGATGTTTTTAATGAATTTAAAAAATCTAAATTTTCTTCTCCTGGAATTCCAAAGATATATTCAACGCCTTCATGTTCTAAGGCTTTAACCAGCAAGTCTGATGCTTTCATGATAACAATATAAAATTATTTGTATAAATATATTATTATATCAGTTAGATTTAATCAATATTGAAGTTTGTAATATCTGCTTCTGGTGCAAAATATATCAATAATTCTAGAAATTACAGGCTTTTGCTTGGTGCCAAACAAAAAACAGAATAGAAAAATCGGTTCTGTTTTTTTTGTATTTATCTTTGTGATATAATAAAAATATATATAAAAATATTATGAAAAAAAGTCATATTAATTCTTCGTTACAATCATTAATTCTAAATTTATCAAAATATAAAAATTTTGGAATTTTAGGTTTTGGAAAAGAAGGAAAATCTTTTTTAGATTTTTTACTAAATAATAATAAAAAACAATATTTAGAAATTAATAAAATTATAATTTTTGATAAATTTTTAACACAAGAAAAATTAAATTTATATTTAAAAGAAAATAGAATATTCAATTATAAAAATATTATTTTATTTTCTGGAGAAAGTTATAAAGAAAATTTTTCACAGGCTGATATCATAATAAAGGCTCCTGGAATTTCATGTTTTCATGAAAAAATATCAGATAAAGATATTAAAAAATATAATATTACTTCACTTTCAGATTTATTTCTTAATTTTTTTGGACATCAAACTATTGGCATCACTGGAACAAAAGGGAAAAGTACAACGGCAAGTCTACTTTTCCATTTGTTTCAAAAAAGTGAAAAATATAATAAAAATAGTAATAATTCTGTTTTTATTGTAGGAAATATTGGAAAACCAGTTTTTGAAATTGTGAATGATATAAATGAAAATTCAATAATTATTCATGAGTTTTCTTCGCATCAATTAGAAAAAATAACAGTTGGACCGCGAATTGCTGTGTTGTTAAATTTATTTCCAGAACATTTAGATTATTATGAAAATAAAGATAAATATTTTGAAGCAAAATATAATATTTTTAAAATTTTAGAAAAAAATACAGAAACAAATATGAGAAATGGTAGAGACTATATTTCAATAGAAAATAAAAAATTTACAGTGTCAAATATCATAAATAAAAGAAGTAAAAAATATTTTATTAATGATTTTGATAATTTTAAAGATTTTGAAAATAAAAAAAACTTCAATTTTTTAGAAAAAATACAAAATATTTCTGTTCATAGTGATACTGTTCAGGTTGTAAAAATTATTTCAGATATATATAATTTATTTTCTGAAAATGATTTTATAAAAAATATAAATAATTTTAAGTCTCTTCCTCATAGATTAGAATTGCTTAATTTTGTAGATAATCAAAAAAATAAAAATATTTTATTTATAAATGATTCTATTTCAACTATTCCAGAATCGACAATAGAAGGAATTAAAAGTGTGCAAATTTTAGAAAAAATGCAAAATAAAAAACTTGATTTTCTTATTTTAGGAGGTTTTGATAGGGGAGTGTGTCTTAAAAGTTTGGTAGATTTTGTGGAGAATCGTGATATTAAAAATATTTTTTTAACAGCACAAACTGGTAAAATTTTAAAAAAATTATTTAAAACTTCTACTACTAAAAATATAATTTATAAAGAAAAGTTAGAAGATATAATTTTTCTTGTAAAAAAAGAAGCATCAAGCAATTCTGTATGCTTGTTTTCACCTAGTGCATCAAGTTTTGATGAATATAAAAATTTTGAAGAAAGAGGTGATGTTTTCAAAAAAATTGTAAAAAATATATAAAAAATATAAAAATGTGTATGTAACATGCTACAATTTATTTAGAATTTTAAAAAAATATTATGACAAAAAATAACTCTGAAAATAAGCTGGATAAACTAGCGGAATTTGAGCAAAAAATATTAGGAGTAAAAAAAATTGTAAAAAAAGATGTAAAAAAAGATGTGAATAAATTTAAACCTAAAAAACCTACTAATAAAGTAAAGGTTGAAGATAAAAAAATAAATAAAAAAATAAATAAAAAAATAGAATCTACTAAATCTAGTAAATCTGGTAAGTTAAATAAACCAAAAAAGAAAAAAGCACCAAGAAAGCTTACATTTACAGTGTGTAATAGTAAAAAATCATGTGGAGAGCATTATGGTCCGTATATTTGGGAGCGTTTGTGTAATGAAAATAATCAAGATTCAAAGATAGAAGAATTTGAAAAAAATGGAATTACATTTAAAAATAGTCATGTATGTCAAGGACGATGTAAAAAGGCTTCTAATGTTCGTGTGGCAGAACCTGCAAAAGAAAAAACAACACAATTTTCATATATAACTCCGTTAAAAGCTGTAAAGCTTGCAAAAAGTTTACAAAGTGGAGCGGCTCCAGAAAATATAAAAAAACTCTGATATTTAATCAGAGTTTTTTTTGTAAAATCCAAACATCATATAAAACTTAATTTTTACAAAATCGTTTAGAGTCCGTATTCCGTCTCGAATACCATCAACTTTTGAACCATCTTGATCTATCCAAATCACAGGTATTTCTGAAATTCTATATTCTTTTGATTTCGCAAGCATAAGAAACTCTATGTCAAAAGCAAATCGTTCAATTTTTTGTTTTTCAAAAATTTCTTTTCCAACATGATTTCTAAAAAGTTTGAATCCGCATTGTGTGTCTGAAATACCTTCGATTAAAAATATTTGAGCCATAATATTTACTGCTCTAGAAATAATTGTTCTGTATAGTGGTTGTTTTTTTTCTACAGTGCTTCGGTCTTTGTATCGAGAACCAATGGCAATTTCTGAAAATAACATGGCTTCTCTCAGTTTTTTATACTGATTAAATGGTGTTGCTCCATCTGCATCACAAAATAAAATATGTCTTCCGTTGCTTTCTAATACTCCTGTTTTTACAGCGAATCCTTTTCCTTTATTTTTTGAAAGTTGAATAATTTTATAATTTTTTGAATTTTTTTGTAATGTAAAAAATTCATTACATATTTTTGCTGTATTATCAGAGCTTCCGTCGTCAACTATAATAATTTCATAGTTGATATTTTGAGAATTGAAATATGAAATAGCAGATGTGAGAGTTGGAATAATTCGTATAGATTCATTATATGCAGGAATTACAACTGATAAATCGTATTTAAAATTTTTATTTTCTGGTAGTAGTGGTTTGATTACATTGTTTTCGTCTAAAGCTTTAAATGTCCAGAATGAATTTGCAAGAAAATTCCAAATAAAAACAATGGATGAAGCTGATAATTTGGCAAAAACTGGTGAAAAATTAAGTATATTAATAAATATATGAACGCTTAAAAGTGTGAGGAGTAAGCCAAATCCTGCAACAAATATAAATTTTATAAATTGAGAAATATTCCAGCTTTTATCTTTTTTTTTGTTTTGAGAAAATGTCCATGTTTTATTTACAGTAAAGCTGAAAATAAGTGCAAATATAAAAGCTACAATTACAGAAATATTTTCGGTATATTCAAATTTTTCATGCATCGTTAAAAATACCAACAAATCTATGAGAGTTGTGAGTGTTCCCGTTACAATATATCGAGAAAGCTGAATCCATCGATGAGATTTTTGTATATTCACCAATTTTTATTTATATAAAATATCTTTAATATTTGGTTGAGAATATTGGTCGCTTTTTAAAACTTTTCCAACTGGTCGAGTTGGGTCAATGATTCCATCATTTACAATTGGGTTTCCATTTTTATCAAGTTTAGACATATTACTTCTTTGAATTTCTGTAAAAACTTCTTCAATTTTATCTTGTAATCCATGTTTTAAAATTGTTCCACACAAAATATAGAGTTGGTCTCCCAGTGCATCTGCTACTTCAACTAAGTCGTTATTTTCGCATGCTTCTAAATATTCTTCATTTTCTTCTCTCATTAATTTATACCGCAAAATAGCAGTTTCTTTATCAACAAGAGTTTGTTCATATTTATTTTCAATGCCAAAGGCATCATGAAATTCTTCTACTGCAGAAATTATTTTTTGAAAAGCGAGTTGTTTTTGAGGTGTCATATTTTAATTAATGAATTAAATAAATAAATTATAATGATTTTAGCATGATGGTTTTTAAATTACAAAATTGGAATTTTTTTTGTGATCCCTTGCTTCTTTTTTTGTTTTTACTCTTATTCACGAATTTGCTAACATTTTAATACTTAAAAAATCAATTTATAAAATAAAAATTTATACAAAATTATGACAATATGTAATACTAAAAATGTAATTTTGGTAGATCAAAACGATAAAGAAATTGGAGTAATGGAGAAATTAGAAGCGCATGAAAAAGGTTTACTTCATAGAGCATTTTCAATTTTTATTTTTAATAAAAAAGGGGAGTTGTTGTTGCAACAAAGGGATAGTAAAAAATATCATTCTGGAAGTTTATGGACAAATACGGTGTGTAGCCATCCTGAGCCAAATAAAAATTTGTATGAATGTGTGCAAAATAGAATGATAGAAGAAATGGGATTTAATACTCCTGTAAAAGAAATTTTTACATTTTTGTATAAATCCGGATATGAAAATGGATTAACGGAACATGAATTTGACCATGTTTTTATTGGATTTTATGATAAAAATCCTGAACCAAATCCTGAAGAAGTTATGAATTTAAAATGGATTTCTGTTGAAGATGTAATTTTTGATATGAAAAATAATCCAGAAATTTACACTTCTTGGTTTAAAATTTTAATGAAAAATGCAGAATTTTTAGATATTTTGCAAAAATAACATAATTATATTATTTCTATAACAATCAGTTTTATGTTTTTATCATTTGGAAAATACTGTATTTCAAAGCCTAAAATTCCATTATTTTTAATGGGAATTATTTTGATATTGGGTTTTTTATCGGTATTTTCTATTTCTAAAGAAAGTGCACCATATATTGAATATGGAATTGTAACCGTTACAACTGTAAATTCTGGAGTGGGGGCAGAGGATATGGATTCTACGATTACACAAAAATTAGAAAATAAAATTAAGCCAATTTCTGGAATTGATAAAATGGAATCAACTTCAAAAGACGGGCTTTCTAACATTGTTTTAACATTAAAAACAGATGCAATTATAAGTGATGTAATTTCTGATGTACGAAGCGCCGTAGATGATGCAAGGCAAGATTTACCTTCCAGTTTGGAAAATGATCCAAGAGTTGCTGAAATAGATTCTTCTGGAGATAGACCATTTGTAAATATTGCATTAACTACAAATAGTATTACAGATTGGGAATTGTCTGAAATAGCAGAAAAATTAAAATTAAAATTGGAAAAAATTTCTGGAGTGGAAAGAGTAAAAATTCCCGCAAAAGTGGATACAGAAGTGCAAATTTTGTTGGATAAGCATAAAATAGAAGCATTAAATTTATCGTATAATCAAATTCAAAATGCGATTTTTTCTTCTGAACAAAATATTTCGCTTGGAACTTTTACAAACAATCAAAAAGAATATTCTTTGCGATTTCAAGGAGAATCTGAATCTTTAAAAGATTTAGAAAATATTGTAGTGGGAAGTGTTGGAAAAATTGGTGAAAATTTTTCTGCTCGTTCTATTTCGCTAAAAGAAATTGCAACAGTGCAATTTTCTGCAAAAGATAAATCTGCAATTAGTAAATTTAATGGTAAGCAGGGTATCGTTTTGCGAGTTTCTCGTTCTGGAGGAGGAGATGTTTTTGCTACAGAAAAAAAAGTTTTTGAAGTATTAAATGCTTTTTTAGAAAAACCAGGAATTATTAAAAAAAATATTGAACATGTGGTGTATACACGAGCTACAGAACAAATGACAAAAGATTATAAAAATTTAATTATTAGTTTTTTGTTTTCGGTTGTAGTGGTATTGATTGCAATTTTTATTTTTGTTGGTGTAAGAGAGGGGATTATTGCTTCTGTCGTTATTCCTGTTTCATTTTTAGGAACAATATTTGTTTTATTTTTGTTGGGAAGAACAATGAATTTTATGACAAATTTTGGAATGATTTTGGCATTGGGAATTTTGGTAGATACTGCAATTGTTATGGTGGAAGGTGCATCGCATTATGTAAAAAAGGGATTGGACCCAAAAGAAGCATCATGGAAATCTTTTAAAGAATTTGCATCTCCATTATTTTCTGGAATGCTTACAACATTGATTGTATTTTTACCGCTTTTTTTCTTGCCAGGAATTGTTGGAAAATTTCTTTCTTTTATTCCTGTTACAGTAACTATCGTTTTAACAGTAGCTCTTTTTGTTTCTCTTTTTATTATTCCAGCTCTTACTTCGCTTGTTTTAAAGAATGAAACACATAATAAGATAAATACATGTGAAAATATTAGAAATAAAATAGATAAAAAAATTACAAAAGTCATAAATTGGTATACATTTGTTTTAGAAAAAATTTTAAAAAATAATTTGTTTAAATATGGAATTTTTGCATTAACTGTAATTATTTTTATTGCAAGTTTATTTATTCCTGCAAAATTTGAAATGTTTCCTACTGCCGATTCCGATAGAATTTCCATAACTTTAGAATTGCCAAATGGAGCGTCTTCGCAATCTGTTATAAAAAAAATTGAAGATATTAAAATAGAAAAATATTTACAAAGTTTACCAGAAACTTCTGTTTTTTCTGTTGTTGTAAATAATAATATTGCAGATATTTTGTTGGAATTAACTCCATTTAAAGACCGAGAAAATACAGGAATGCGAACAAGTTCAGAGCTTGAAACAAAAATTGTTTCAGATTTTAAAAATAAAATAAATAAAAATGAGGTGTTTCAGGTTCAACGAGAAAAAAAAGGTCCACCTTCAAAATTTCCAGTAGGGTTTAATATAAAAATAGAAGATGTTTCTCTTTTACAAGATGCAAAAAAAATAACACAAAAACTTACACTTTTGCTAAAAACTGTATCTGGAACACAAGGGGTTACAAATTCTATTAAAGAAATTCCAGGTGAATATAATTTTATAATAGATAAAGAAAAAGCTTTGCTAAGAGGAATAAATCCACTGGAAATCCCATCAGCTTTGCAAGGTGCAGTGTATGGACGAGTGGTTTCGACATTTTCTAAAAAAGGAAATTCAGAAGATTTAGATGTGAGATTGCAGGTAAATCCAAAACAGATTGAAGATGTAAAAGATATTTTATCATTGGAAATTTCACCAAATGTAAAACTTTCAGATATTGCAAATGTGAAAAAAGATGTAGGACTTGCATCCGTTTCGCGAGATGAAGGTGATTTAGTTTTTACAGTTTCTTCATTTTTATCAGAAAATGGAAATGCAGAAGAGGTAACAAAAAGTTTTTTAAAATTGGTTGCAGAAAAACAAAAAACAGAGGAGTTAATTTTTCCAGCAGGAATTATATTGGAAGATGCTTCGGAAAATAAAGATAATGAAGAACTTATGAAAACAATGAGAGTTGCGTTTGTAATGGCAATTTTAATGATGTTTTTTATTTTAGTTATTCAATTTGAAGCATACTCTCCTCCATTACTTATTTTGCAAACTGTTATTTTCGCACAAATAGGAGTCTCTATTGGATTATTTTTAACAGGAACAGACAAAAGTATGTCGTATATGTTGGGGATTATTTCTCTTTCTGGAATTGTTGTAAATGATGCAATTATTCTTGTTGATAAAATTCGAGAAAATGTATTTTCTCAAAAATTTACAGATAATATTTCATCTGTTTTAGATGCTGGGAAAACTCGATTTATTCCTGTTGTGTTAACAACTATTACAACAAGTGCAGGAATTTTTCCTCTTATTTTTATTGATAGTTTTTGGGCAGGTCTTGCTTATACTATTATTTTTGGATTATCTGTTTCATCGTTGTTAACTTTATTTTTAATTCCTATTGGGTATTTATTATTTGATAAAAAAAATGATAAAAAATAAAAATATTTAGATTATTTTTGAAGTTTTTTTAAAAGTTTTATTGCATCTCCACTAATAATAGCTTTTTCTGCTAATGCTATTCCTTCTTCTATGCTTGCTGTTTTTCGAGAAATATAAAATGCAATACCTGCATTAAATAATACAATATCTCTTCTTGGACCTGTATCTGTTCCATTTAAAATATTTAGAATAATTTCTGCATTTTCTTTAGGATTTTTTCCTCCTGCTATTTCAAAAGCTGTGCGTGGTAAAAATCCAAATTGTTCTGGAATAAAATATCCTTCTTCTATTTCAGGTTTTTCTTCGGTAAATTTTGCAAAATATGTTTTTCCGCAAATAGTTGCATCATCTAATCCATCTTCTCCAAAAAGAACAATTGCAGATTTTCTTCCGAGTCGTTGTAAAATTTTTGTCATTGGCAACACAAATTCTTTTTTAGAAACTCCTGTAACTTGTCTTGTTGGATTACTTGGATTTGTAAGTGGACCTATTATATTAAAAATAGTAGGAAATCCTAAGGATTTTCTAATAGGCATTACATATTTCATGGCAGGATGCAAAACTTGTGCAAATAAAAACGCCATATTGTTTATTTCTAGTGATTTCGACATTTCTTCGCTATTTTGTGCAAGATTAAAATGTAATTCTTCTAATACATCTGCAGATCCACTTTTTGAACTCGCCGCACGATTTCCGTGTTTTGCCACGCATACATTTTGCGATGCAATAATCAGGCTTGAAGTGGTAGAAATATTAAATGGTTTACTGTTTCCGCTTCCGCCTGTTCCACATACATCAAATGTTTCTTTTTTGCAGTGTACAGAAATTGCATGTTCTCGCATTGCATCGGCAGCACCTGCAACAATTTCTACAAAATTTTCTGAGTATATTTTATTTTTTTGTAAATTTTCTAAACTCAGTTCTGTTAAAATATTTGTTATTTCTATTGGAGTTTTCTTATTTTCAAAAATTTCTGAAAATAATGAATAAGAACTTTTATAATCTGAAATAATATGAGATTGCATGTTTTTTTATTTAAAAAATATTGATTTTTTGTATAAAGTTTAGTATAATTTTTGTGAAAATGATACAGCCCTTTCGTTCACTGTAGATGAAAAATTCTATACAGAGGGGCTTTTTTCTATTGAAAATGATAAAAGCTTAAAAGTTCTAATTTACTACTATTTCTTTTATCTCGAATATCCAGAATAACCATTCTATAAAACTTACTTTCTATAATGTAAGTTCTTTTTTTTTGTCTTATTTCTTTTCTTGAAATAGAAAATTCTTTTGTAAAATACATAAAAAATTCTATAAGTCTTACTCTTCTTAATACATCTAATTCATTGTATTTATTTTTAGTATTATCTAATCCAAATTTTTTGATAAAAATATTAAAAAAAAGTTTTCTTCCATTTTGTAATCGCAAAAAATATTGACCATTTTTTGAAATGGGGAAACTTTTAATAATATCTAATGAAATCGAAAGTAATTCTTTATATTTTGTTTTTTTTTGATTATTCATAAAATAATTTTTTTAAAGAACTGTTATTGATTTTTCACTGATTCCTTCGCAGAAAAATTTTTGTGCAATGTGTTTAAATTTTTCCGTAGTATATAAATTTTTATTTACAATAAATATTTTATTGTTATTGCATTCAATATTATTATTTTCAGAATTTTTTAGAGCAGTATTTATAATTTCTTCTGCTTGTATTTCTGTACCAGAAATTATTTTACAATTTTTTCCCATTTTTTTTTGAAATTCTTTTTGTAAAATATCGAAATATTCAGAAAATAAAACAAGAGTATCTATATTATTGCTTTTTAACGGAAGTAAATATTTTCTTATAATACTTTTTGTTTCAGGTTTTTTTTCCCAATTTTCTTCTATGAGAGGTTTTAAAAGGGGGAGTGCTTTTATAATAAATACTGTTTTTTCAGATACTTGTGTTGATATATAGTTTTCTATGGCTTGTTTTTCTTGTTCTGTTTCACAAACAATTCCAATTTTACCAAATCGTGATATTTCACAAGATTTTTTTATAATATAATCTAAATATTTAATTTTATCTAAATTTTTATTTGCAGTTTCCAGCATATCGCAGGTGTATTCAAAATCTGCATGAGGAAATTTTTTGTAAATATATTTCATTATAGAAATTCCTGCAGGATTATCTTGTTTAAGTTTTATCATTTAAAAAAAAATAGAATTTTATATATTACATATTATATCTAAAGTGTATCAGTTTATGAAAAACAAAAAAACCAGCAAAACAGAATTTTTTGTTTTGCTGGTTAAAAATTATAGTATAAGTTTATAAATTTCTTAATTTTTTACTAGATTTTACTAGATAAATAATCTGCAATATCTTTTCTTCGAATAATAAATGCCATTCCTAACATCATAATTCCAATTGGTAAAAATGGATTATCTAAACCAGTTTGAATATTTCTATGTGGAGTATAGATTCTTTTACATTTATTTAATTCTGGAGTCCATTTGTATCCAGTAGGACATATTGGTGCGTCTCCTTCGCTTACAATGATAGTTTCCATAGATTTATCTTTAATATCAACAGTATCTGATCTTCCTGTTAAAATATTTTGAATTTCTGTTCCTTGTGGAACTCCTTCTCGAACAATCATTTCTACTTTCATAGAAAATGTGTCTCCTACTGGTAGAAATTTTCGTTTAAATTCAAGAGTTCTATTGTTTATGAGTCGTTTTTTAAATCGTTCTGTTGGCTCTAAAAATTCAGAAGGAAATTTATCTATAAGAACAACATTTTTCATATCTACATTTCCAGTATTTTTAATAGAAAGTGTATATGTAACAATATCTCCTGTTTTTACAGAATGTTTATCAGCTGTTTTATCTAAAATATAATTTGGATTTTGTGCAACCCCTTTTGTTTTTACATATGCAACAGATGTTCGTCCAACTCCTTTTTTAGAATTGATTTTTGGACAAGTATAATCTGTGTCAAAACTTTGAATTCGAGCTGTATTTACTCCTATTGCATCTCCATCATTTGTAAGAGTTGTAGAATATGTAAATTCTCTTGTTCCATTTGCAGGAATTGCTGCAACAATAGAAAAAATTCCTCCTTCATATGTTGCTCCTGATTCTGTTTGAATAGCTCCGTGTGTAACACCATTACTAGACGAAAATGTATCTTTTACTTTCACATTATGAGCAGATGCATTTCCTGCATTTGAAATAATAATTTTGTATGTAGCTTTTTGAGATTTTTTTGGAATAAGTTGTGCAGCTGTTTCTCTTGATCCTGCAGGTTGATAACCTCCTCCATCAATTTTTACATATTTTGCAATATTTAAATCAATGTTGGCATTTGTGTTACAACCCCCTCCTGAACCACCTCCGCCTCCAGTACTAGCTTTATATCGAGATGCATTACATGTTATATTTGTTCCTCCTGCTGAGCCTTGACATGTCCAAGAAACACTTGCTCCTTGAGCTGGAAATGCAGGTGGGTTTGGAACGGCTGTTCCATATTTACAAAATTGTGAATTGTTAGGATATGCAGTTGTGCTTGCTGAATATGTCTTTGATGCAGTTCCACACACTCCATTTGTTGGAGTTGTTCCTCCGTTAGATTTAATTTTTACTTTTGCAGATGAAGTATCATTTGCTGGATTTGTATCATTATCTGGATTTGGTGTGATTACTACATTATTTATTGTTTCACCTGATGTAAATGCAGATTTTAATTTTGCATCATATGTAATTTCTCCTTTTTGTCCAACGGTTAATGTTCCAATCGTACAAGTAATTTGACTATTATTTCCTCCTAATAATTCTTCATTTTTACAATTATCTGGAAGACTAGATTCTATAATTTCAATTTTATCTGTTTTATATGTATCTACAATCTTTACATTTGTAGCTGTATCTTTTGAAGTTACAAGATTTTCATATTTCAGTTTGAAGTGAACTGTTGAATTTTTATTTACTATAACTTCTTTTTTACTATTTACAGTTTTTACAATTTTTAAATCATATTCTGGAAGTTTTTCTGATACTGTTACTTCGGTTTCAGATGTATCATTATCTTCATTTGTATCATTGTCTGGATTTGGTTTAATTTCTGCAATATTTTTAATTTTTGTACCAGCGGTAACATCGTCATTTACTTTAATCGTATATGTAATGGTTTTTTCATCTCCGTATGGAAGGTCTCCAATTGTACATTCAATATGTTCTCCTGTCATAATATAATATACAGGATCTTCATCTGATGTAACTTTACATTCTACGCCTTCAGGTAAAGGATTTTGAAATTCAATTAATCGATAATCTAGATGTTCATCATCAAAAATATCAAATATTTTTACATCTTTTGCAATAGTTCCAGCTGTAAGATTTTTATATTTAAGAGTGTATGTAAGTTTTTGTCCTGCGACTACATCTTTATTGATAACTCCATCAACTTTTTTATCAATTGTTAAATCATATTCATTTGAACTCAAAATATTTACTTTTGCAGAAGATGTATCATTTTCTGCATTTGTATCAGTATCTGGATTTGGTGTAATAACTGCGGTATTGATACTACTTCCAGTTGTAAATCCTGCTAATAGTTTGGCATCGTATGTAACTTCTCCTTTTTGTCCAACTGTTAAATTTCCCAGTACACATGTAATTTTTCCATCTGTTGAATTATTGGTACATCCATTAGAAAGAGTAGATTCTATAATTTGAATTTTATCTTTTTTGTATATATCTACAATTTTTACATCTTTTGCAGTATCTTTAGAACTTGAAAGGTTTTCATATGAAAGTTTGAAGTGAACTGTTGAATTTTTAGCTACAGTAACTTCTTTTTTAGTATTTACAGTTTTTTCAATTTTTACATCGTATTCTGCTATTTGTTCTACTACTTTTACTCGAGCGTGGTCATTATTATTATTATTGTTTGTTTCTGGATTATCTGTGCAAATTTTTGCTGTATTATCAATATTTTTTCCTGAGGCTGTTGAATCTTTAATTTTAGCAGTATATGTAAGAGTATGATAATTAGCAGAATATTCTAAATTTCCAACTGTACATTCTATATATCGACCTTGCAGAACAGCGACTAAAGCATCTGAATCTTGTGTAATTTGACATGTAACTCCAGTTTCTGATTGAAACTTAATTGAATTAATATCAATACTTTCTGTGTCTGGATAATCTTTAATAATTACATTTGTTGCAGTTACTCCTGATGTATTATTTTTATATTCAAGTTTATATGTAACAGTATTTCCTGCTTTTGCTTGTGCAATATCTGGAAAATATTTACCTTCTACAGATTTTTTAATTTCAATATCTACTGCAGGTAGTGCGTCATCAGCAACACTAGCTTGACATGTGGGTTCTGCATTTGTTCCTCCGTTTGAACCTTCACAATTCCAAGTAATGGTTTCTCCTGTATTTGGAAATGCTGGAGGATTTGGATTTACTGTTCCGCTAGAGCAGAATACTGATCCTTCTGGATATTTTGTTGTTCCTGTTGGATATTCTTTGGCAGCATTTCCACAAGTTCCATTTATTGGTTCTGCAGTTACAACAACTCGTGCAGTACTATCATTATTATTAGAATTTGTTTCGTCTGTTGTAGTGGTAATAACAGCTTTGTTATTAATAATAGTATTATTGGCTCTATCTTTTTTTATATAAATAGTATATTGAATTTCATGAAAGTTTGCAGAATATGCAAGATCTCCAACGGTACAAATAATACTAGCTTGTGCATCCATTCCAAGAGCAATAGCCAGAGCATCCGGATCTCCTAATTGACATACAACTCCTTGTTCTGTTGTAAATTTAAGAGTATCTTTATCTAAATTTTCAAAATCAGGTTGATCTGTTACTCGTGTTTCTTTTGCGACAGAACCTTCAATTGTATTTCTGTATTTTAGAGTATATGTAATTTTTTCATCGGATGAAGCTTTTGCAATTTCGTGATTATCTGAATAATTCTTTTCATTTACAGATTTAATAATTGTTACATCTGTTAATGGTTCTTTTACAGTAACAACAGCATCATCTTCATCATTTTCAGTGTTTGTTGTTGGAGTATCTGTTGTAATTTTTGCAATATTTTTAATTGAAGTTCCTGAATTTACGCCATTTTTAATGGTTGCTTTATATGTAATGGTTTGCACACCTTGAGATTTATTTAAATCTCCGATATTACATGTAATTTTATTTGCAGGGTTCGAATTTGTACATCCGTTTGGTAAACTAGAGTTTATAATTGTAATTTTTGATTCCTCATAATCATCAACAATTTGAACATTTTTTGCAGTTACATTATCTGTAAGATTTTGATATTTAATAGTATATGTAACATCGTGTCCAGCTAATTCTGTAGTAGGGTTTACAGATTTTTCAATTTTTAAATCTACAGGAGGTGCATTTGTTCGAGTTGCTTGACATTTTGGACTTGCATCAGTTCCACCATTTGAAGCTTTACAGTCCCAAGTAACGGTTTGTCCTTCTGCCGGAAATGCAGGATTTGTTGGATTTGCAGTTCCACTAGAACAAAATTTAGTTCCTGATGGATACGCTGTTTGACTTGCTGTATATGTTTGTGCAGCGTCTCCACATGTTCCATTGATAGGATCTGGTTTTACAGTTAATGTTGCAGATGAATCATCGTTTGCTCCATTTGTATCTAAATCGTTTGGATTTCTATTTTTTGTTCCTTTTGCTCCAGTATTATCATCAGGGTTTGAATTATTATCAGGAATAATTTCTACATTATTGTTTATAGTTCCTGTGGTATTGTCTTTCACTTTTGCCCAGTAATAATATTGAAATGAATCACTGGGAGCTAAATCTTTTGCATCACATGTAATAAGTCCAATGTGATTTGTAGTATCATAATTTGGATTTACTTCACATTTTCCATTTTCATCGTCTGGAAGGTCTGCACTGGTAATTGTTAATTTTTCTGTATCATACTTATCATAAATTTTTGTTTGAAATGGAAGAGAACTAGAATCATCATCGTTTGAATAGCTTAATTTATATAAAACTTTTTGTCCTGCTGTAACATCTAAATTTTGTTGATTTGGGTTTGCGTCAACATTTGCTTGGTCTGTTCCTACTGTTTTTTTGATATTTAAATCATAATCAGAGCTTGAAGCTTCAACAACAACCAGTGAAGTATAAATAAGAAATGCTGCATCATGACATCCTTTTACCGTTCCAATATTATTTCCTCCATTTACAAATTCTTCAGGGTCTAGTGTATATATATCTTCATTTCTATAAATAAATTGTAAATCTGAATCGACAATATATTGTAATCTAAATTCCTTACCATCTGTTGATTTAAAAATCATATCATCTGAAACAGATGTTGTATTACTTGAATCTATTGTTTGCTTTATTATTAATTCACCATTTTGACTCATTAAATCAGTTTCATAAACTTTTTTACCGTCATTATTTAGTCCAATGTAATGGAATCCTGGGAAGGTAAGTTTTACATTATTTGCAGCAGTATCTGTAGTAGCTGTGGATTCTTCTTCTCCATTATTATGAATATATGATCGTGTAATAACAATTTCAGGATCTGCATTATCTACTGTTACATTTACAGTATTAGTATATGATTGAGTATCTCCTCTATTTACATATGGAGTTCCTACTAAAAATCTTCGTTCATCTGTAAATCCTTCATATGTTTCTCCTGTTGTTGTTCGAGTATCTCTATAATTATTAAAACTAGGACCTTGTAGTCCATAATAACAAATTTTATTTACTTCACAGTCATCATGATAATCTCTTACCTGATTTAAATTTCTATCATTTCCATCCATATCACCATCACCATTATCGGCTGCATTTCGATGATAAATTCCATCTCCATGTGGAAATGATGGAGTAGTTGGTGTAAAATCTGCAAATGTTTGCAATGTAAGAATACTGAAACCTAGCAATACACTATAAAAAATTGCTTTTAAACGAAAAGAAATTTTTGTATTTTTGATATAAGAAGTCATAACTTGTTGGTAATATTTATATTTATATCTGTTGAAAATTATTAACTTATTTTTTATTAATAATCTATCAGATTATTTTATCAATTAATAAATTATATATCAACTTTATAGGCTTGCAATTTATTCTTTTATATTGTGATTGTTGTGTGTTTTTGCTTTAGATTAGGTGTTTTTTTATATAAAATAAAAGAGACTACAATTTTTATATTGTAATCTCTTTTTAGTTATTTTTTAATTTAGTGTTTTTGATTATATAAGGTTTCTAAATATGCGATAGCATTATTGTCATTAGTGCTTCCAAATGGTTTTTTTTTATTAGAAATATTGATACCGCAGCTAAAATCATTATTTATAGATGCCCATTCAAAATCAATAATATATAATTTTTTATTTTTGACATAAATCTTTGAGTGATTATTAAAAATAATATCATTATGCTTAATTTTTAGACTATTTAAATCATTTAAAATTTTATGCATCTGGGCCTTATAGTCCGTTGGAATATTATATTGTGTTATAGGTACTCCGTAGTATTCTAATATAATATAGTCTTCGGTTGAGTTAATAATTTTTGGTGCCCAATTCATATTATTTTTTTGTAGCATATTTAATATATGTATTTCTCTTTTAATAATATCATGTTCTAAATATTGATTTGCTTCTTTTAATATACGTTTCTCAAGAATATCAATTGAAAATTTTGAGGTGGATGAACTTACTAGCTCATTAGGAAATGAATTTTTTGGATCCAAATGATTTTTTAATTTTTTATCAAATCTAGTATTTTTAGGGATATAATTTTTAATTGTTTGTTCAAAAATATTCATATAGTTTTTGAATACATTATTTATAAATAATTTTTCTCCTTCTTTTTTTGCATTTAATCGTAAATATTTACATTTTTCTTTGTTTTTTAATAAATCTATGGCTGCGGTAGCCCATCCTTCCACATCATCATAATCTCTTAATAAACCAGAGTAATTATTCTGAATAAATTCAGGAAGAAAACATTTATTGCTTCCTATTATTGCAGCACCTCTTAGTAATGATTCAAAAAATCCCCAATTTGCACTTCCAAATTGTAATGGATATAAAACTAAATCTATATCATAGAGACAAGCAGAATACTTATCATATTCTAGGTGGTCAAAAAACATATAATATTGAGGATCAATATTTTCAGTTTTCAAGATGTACTCTTTAAAATTTGCAAATTCTTTTATGTAGTAGTCTTCAAAACTATATAATAGTTTAGGGCTTCCAATTATAATAAATTTAATATTTTTATTATTTTCTAATATTTTTTTAGAAATTTTTATAAATTGATGAAATCCTTTTGCAGAAGGAAGATCACGTGCGAAAAAACCAATATAATTAATATTATTTTCTTTTTCTATAAATGAAGCACTTTTTTCGTGAATACGCTTAGGGTTAAATCCTTCCATCTGTACATGTATATTATTCTGTAATTCTTTTGGAAACATACTTTTTGCATATTGAGTTGGTACAATTACAGCATCACTCTTGAGTGCTTGATAATATGACAACATTTCAAAGTCATTCATGCGAATTTGTTGCTCTTTTGAAGGCTCAAAAGAATTATCCCATCCATGTGCATGATAAGATGGAAATTCGATATATGATATAATGGGAATATCAATATGATTGAATAATAAGTGAGGTGAAGATATAGATCCATGTGCAACTATTAAATCTATGTTTATTTCTTCTCTTAAGGCTTCTATACTTTTGTATATCCCTAATGAGGTTTGTGCTCCTTCCATAGTAGCATTCGAAAAATAATATGGATTTTCTCTGTTAGACTCAAGAGAGTATGAAAATATTTTATTAAAATCCAAAGAGTTCTTTTTATTATTAAATTTATAATAATCTACAAATTCTTTTTCACATAATAAATATGCATTTGCAATATTATTTTCATTCAAAAACTCTTGTAATGTAGAAAATTGAGAGTGTGAAACGGCAGCGTGAATAAACACTATATTTTTTTTCATTTTTTATTAAATAATATTAGTATATGGGAACTTACTACTCTTTTACGGTTTATTTTTCTATGTTAAATGCAAAGCGGTGAGTGTATCTATTGTGCTTAAAATAATCCATTATCTTCAGCTTCTCTCAATGATTTTTCTTTTTCATATTCTCGCGCATTTCTTTGCATTCGATCTATGTTCATTTTTTGTGTTTCTCGTAATTTAATGAGATTAGCATTAGTATTTATATTTTTAGTATTTAAATTTTTTGTGCTTGTTATTGGAGAGTGTGTTAATAATTCTCTAATAGGTTGATTTGCAAGAGAATTATTATTTTTGACTACTCCTATAACTTCTTTTTGACTATCGACAATGTTACAAGTATTTTCTCCATTCAGTACGGTATGAGTTTCATTTTTAGTAGTAGTTTTTGTTACGTCTGGTCCTGGAATAGTATAAGTTTCATTTTTAGTAGTAGTTTTTGTTACGTCTGGTCCTTGCACGGTATAAGTTTCATTTTTAGTAGTAGTTTTTGTTACGTCTGGTCCTTGCACGGTATAAGTTTCATTTTTAGTAGTAGTTTTTGTTACGTCTGGTCCTGGAATAGTATAAGTTTCGTTTTTAGTAGTAGTTTTTGTTACGTCTGGTCCTGGA
>CAZDZQ010000040.1:0-30464 GCA_964509985.1 uncultured Candidatus Peribacteria bacterium | reverse complement strand
TTGATTTTTCCAACTCTTTATCAACCATTTTTTTAGTATTTTCCGGAGTAGGTGCAGAGTCTTCAATATTATACGCTGGACTATTTATATCAAAAATTAACCGCTTTTCTAAAAAATTATTTTTATGAGCTGAGCTGAGCTGAGCTGAGCTGAGTACTAAAGTTTAACATATTTGTAAAGATTAAAGTATATATTTGTATTATGTTTCATATTATTATACTCTATACATTTTATATTTACAAGATTATTTTTCTTGGAATTAAAATATCATGTTTTAATTCTCCAATTCCCACTAAAACACCTAAATTTCTTAAATTATTATTATTTTTTTCAGATTTAAACCATAATAAAACATGCTGAATATGAAAATTATTTTTATTATATATCTCTAAAATATTACTATTTTCAAAATCTAAATCTCTGAAGGCAATTTTTTGCCCCTGCTCCAACCTCTTTATTATTTTTTTATCAGAAATATACAACGAAGAAAATTTTTCTCCAAATGCAAATTTATCAAATTGTTTAATATTTTTTTCAGAAATATCATTATGATGCACTGCATTTTCAAGATTAAAACATCCAACCTGTGTTCTTTCTAAAAATGATAAATACGCACCCTCTTGCAATTTTTCACCAATATCTCGTGCCAAAGAACGAATATATGTTCCTGTTCCACAATGCACTTCTATTTTCAATTTTGGATAAGTGTAATCCAAAATCTTTATATCAAAAATTTCTACTTCACGAGTTTTTGCTTTCATTATTTCTACAATTTCATCATCCGTAAATTCAATAGGTTTTTTATTGGTACTATTTTCATCATAAATTTTTGTTTTTTCTTCAGAAATTTCTCTAACTCTGTCGCAAGCTCTTTTTCCGTTTATCTTTAATGCTGAAAACTTCGGTGGAGTTTGTTGAATTTTTCCAATAAAGCTATTTATAGTATTTGTAACTTCTAATAAGTCTGGATAGTGTTTATTATTTTTATTTTTTTTTAAATTTGGAATATACTTACCCCCCTCTGAATCATCCGTTTCAGAAAATTCTCCCAAATGCAACTCTGCAATATATTTTTTATCAGATAACAATAAATGAGAAAGCATTTTTGTAGATTTTCCAACTGCACACAACAATAACCCTTGAGCCAAAGGATCAAGAGTACCAGCATGTCCCACTTTTATTTTTTTAAATGGAATTTTTGTTTTTTCCGATAGTGTAATTCTTGCACGAGAAATAGCCCAAAAGCTTGAAATATCTTTAGGCTTATTCAATAGAAAATATCCATTTAACACTTTCACTATATTAAAATTTTTATTTTTCTTCCATTTTTCTAAAATGAGCAGATAACACTCCATTTACAAATTTAGGAGTTCCTTCATCCCCAAAATCTTTTGCAAGCTCCACACATTCATTAATTATAATTGGAGCTGGTGTAGTTGTATAAATCATCTCAAACATTCCCATTTCCATTATAACTCTATCTATTGCAGATAAATTTATAACTTTAAATTTTGGAGCATATTTTTGAATTAATTCATCAATACTTGTTCTATTTTTAATTACACCAAAAACAAGAGACTCGAAAAATTCGTTTTCTCTTGTTTGTGGAAAAAATTCCTCTTTTATATTTTCAATTGTTTTATTTACATCATCAGTTAATACTGTATCTCTCCATGTAATAGAAGATAAAACTTGAACTGCGGCAGACCGCGCTTTATGACGAATAGACATTGAAATGTAAAAAAGATGTAAATAATCAAAAAAAAATTATGCAGCGATAACTGTTTTTGCAGGAGTATAATCAATATTATTTTTAACTTCTCCCATTTTTTCAATATTTTTTTCTACTCGAATTCGAGCATCAACCATTTTTAAAATTTTTTTATGCTGACTTATAACATACGCATTTCGTTGTCGTTTAGTAGCAGAAGACGATTTTTTTTTCTTTGGAACAGCCATTTTCTCTTTTGTTAAATATATTTTATACGCATATATACGTAAAGCCATAATATGCTATCAAAAATTGTTTACTATTTGCAAACCTTTTTCCCTAATATTAAGTACAATCAAGATTGCTCATTGATAAAAAACAATATAATATAAGAATATAAATAATCTCTATACTAGATACATGAACAGAATTAGCAAAATTGTAGGAAGTATTTTAGGAACTATAGGAATTGGACTTTTTGTGTATTCTGGATATATTTATTTTTTCACACCATTAAAACAAGAATTAATACAAATTCTTCCAGCTGAAAATTTTGAATTTATTGCATTTAATTCTTCAGAATATAAAAATATAACAAAAAAATTTTCTTTTTATTTTCCTCAAAAAAAAGATGAAACAGTTGTTTCATATTTTAATAAAGAAAAAAATAAATCTGAACTTATTATTATTTCTAAAATCACAAAAAATACAGATACAAAAAATCTTTTATGTGAAGAAGTTAAAAAATATAATGTTTGCACCAGTCATCAAAATTCCGAAACATTACTTACTGTAATAAATTTTATAAAAAATAACACAACTCAAAAAACACAAAACAACTTGAAAACACTAAATGATATTCAAATTATCCATGACAATATTACAAATAGTTTATTTTTAGGAACAAGTAATTTTCTTATTAAAAATATAGATAAAATAAATAATTCAAACAGACAAGATATTAAAAATTTACTAATTTTATTACAAGACAACACTCCTTATTTTTCTGGAAATATTTCAGAAAATAAACAAATTATTTTTAATTTACATAAAAATAATAATAGTAAAATTATTAAAAATAACACAAAATATAATACTAACACTCTACAACAAATTACTCAAAATATATCAGACAAAAATTATTTATATATTTATTCTCCTCAACAAATAATAAAACTTATTCATAATAATAAAATTTCTAAAAATTTTGCAACACAAACTACTCAATATACATATTTTAAAGAAATTATAAAAAATATTTTTAAAAATAAACTTTCATATATAAATGACATAGAACCTTTGTTACATGAAGAAATTTTAATAACAGATGATTTTATAGCAATATCACTACCAACTACCAAAATTGCAAACAAGTTTTATGAAAAATTTAAAAATATATTAAAAGAAATTTCTGAAGAAAAAATTCCTGAAAAAAAATGCTTTACAATAAACGGTGAAAATCAAATTTGTGAAATATTCCCATCTGAAAAAGATACAACAATAGTAGAAACAAAAACATCTGCAATGTTTACAACAAAACAAGAAATAGACAAAAATAATACAGAGAAAAAAGAAGATGAAGAAAATGAAGAAATTAAAATAAATACAAAATCAATTTTAATACATGAAAATATTTTATTCCTATCAAATAAAGATATTTCAAAAATACAAAATATCCTAAAACGTAAAAAAGAAAATTTAGACAAAAATGAATTAAATAAATTAAAAACAAATATCTTTTTTCAATATAAAAATAATGATATTGATATAACAGGAATAGAAAAAGAAACAAAAATTGAATTTATTGGAAATTTTTTTAATTAATATATGCAAAATGTTTTTCTTGCCATTGGACCAGATTCGTTTCTTTTAAAAGATTTTATAAATCAAACAAAAAAAGCATCACTTGTAAAATACGGAGAATTTGCAGTACAAACTCTTTCTGCAAAAGAAAATAGTATATCTGAAATTATTACAGAAATTAGCACTTCTGCATTTTTTGGAGGAAAAAAAATTGTCTTTCTCGAAGACTTTCCACCATCAACAACACCTAAATTATCCGAACAAAAAAAAAAAGAATATAATAAATTATTAGAAAAATTAGAAAATTTACAAGATGAAGTTATTGTTTTTGTAATATGTGCAACACCAGACAAAAGAACAAAATTTTTTAAAGCACTTAAAAAAAATGCATCCAAAATTTATGAATACAAATCATTTGATCCAAAAAGAGATATTGCAAAATTTACACAATGGATCACAGAAAGAGCACATAAATATGGAGCATTTATAGATTTAAAATCTGCACAATTTTTACACTCATTCGTAGGAAATGACCTAGAAAAACTTGATAATGAAATACAAAAACTTTCTATATTAAGCGCAACAAATAATGCAGAAATACGAAAAAAAGATATAATATCTCTATGTTCCCCAAATGAAGAATCTGCAGATTTTGCTTTTTCAAATGCTTTATCCAGTGGAAATCCAGAAAAAATAATTACAGAAATAACAAATCTCAACAATCAATTTGGAGCTGCGATGGTATGGAACCGAGACATCATTTCAAGCCTCCGAACATTATTAAAAATAAAATTTTCAATAGATTCTCCACAAGAAAAATCAGGAATACATCCATTTGTAGCAAGCAATATGGCAAGAGTTACTAAAAAATTTACAACTCAACAATTGAAAAATTTACATTTATTTTTAGAAGAGATTGACATTAAAACAAAATCTGGAGAATTTTCGTTATCCCAAGAAAGTTCTCAGTTTTTGCTACATATACAAAAAAAACTATATATTTTCTTTTCATAAATTTAAAAATATGACATAGTTAGACTAACTATAAAATTTAATCAAAGCTTACTATATATGGCCTGCACATCATGTTTTATCGGAGACCTTTGGAAAGAATTTGAACACAATCATATTTCTCATTCTACAGCTCATTATTTAATGGCAATAGACAATCTTACATCAGACCAAGGATATGCAAGACTTGTAGATATATCAAAGTGCCTAAATATAAAACCAAGCAGCTCTTCGTCTCGAATAAAAGTATTAAAACAACAAGATTTAGTCAAAGAAGATCAAAATAAATTTTTTACACTTACAGAAAAAGGGAAAAAAAAAGTTATACTTATATCAAACAATAGACATGTTATTCGTGACTTTTTTATTCGATTTCTAGAAGTAGAAGAAACACAAGCAAAAATAGATGCCTGCAAGATTGAGCACTTACTAAGTGCTGAAGTTACAAAAAAATTAAGCAACTTTCTTTCCATTTGTGAAAAAAAAGACAATAAAAAATGCCCATATCGAGACAAATAACAAAAGTCTCAATTTAGAACATAAAATAATCTCCGCTCAGACACACTACTTATTATTTAGTTAAGGTATAAATGGTTGCTCAATAAATAATAATATTTTACCAAAAATATGGTAGCATAAAAAAATAAATATTGTCAATACTAAATTAGCCTACACTAACAAAAATCAAGGAAGTAGAATGACAAAATAATCTTACTATTTTTTACCACACAAACAAAAAAAGTATATTTTATTTTCTTGACTATTACATAGAAATTTTATAAAATGCCTCCGCATTATTAAGAGTTTCGTGGTTGGAGTCTCTTAATAGTGCATTTTTTAAATAATAAAAAAGCATAAATATAATCATATTTATGCTTTTTTTCTGAATTAAATATTTTAGCACTATTGAATTACAAATTAGTTATTAAAAAAAAAGAGAAGCAAAAATTTAATTTTCTGCTCCTCTTTTTTAAGTTTGTTTAATTATGCTTTTTTTTCTAAATGTTTATCAAAAAATTTTCGAATATTTAATCTATTTTCAACCTGAGCCCATCCATCATGTCCTTTTTGAAATGATGCTTTTTGAGCATCAACCTCTTCTTTTTTTACACCTCTTTGTTGCGCTTGTGCATCAATTCGTGCCAATTCTGTAGCAATTTCAATTTCAATCTCTTCTTCAGAAACAGTAATTTCATCATCTTCTTTAATCATAGCTTGAAGACCTAATCGAGAAAGAACTGCTTTTTCTGCATCTTTTTGCATTTCTTTTTTCAGCTCTTCTTCTGTTTTTTTCAAAACTTCTAAATATTTTTCCCATGGAAGACCTTGCTGAAGACCTTGCATTTTCATGTTATCCATCATTCCTTTTACCTCTTCTTCAATAAAAATTGGTGGAATTTCTGCAGTAGTATTTTCACCAATTAATTCAAATAATTCTTTTTGAGCTTCCGCATATTTTTTATCATCTTTATTTTTTTTCAAATGTCCTTTAATTTCTTCTTTTAAGTCATCTGCTGTTTTTTTATCATCACCTGTAATTTTAGCAGCGAATGCATCATCAAATTTTGGAAGAGTTTTTTCTAACACATCTTTTACTGTTACTGTAAAGAAAAATTCTTTTCCTGCGATATCAGTTGATTGATAATCTTTTGGAAATGTAATTGGAAATGTTTTTTCTTCATCTTTTTTCATTCCTATTACCTCTTCTTCAAATCCTGGAATAAATGCTCCTGCCCCCAATTCTAAAGGATGTCCAGAACTTTTCATACCTGGTTGAGTTTCTCCATCTGCATTTTTTCCATCAAAATCAATAACGGCAGTGTCCCCTTTTTTTGCTTTTCGCGTAACCGGAGATTTTTCAGCTGATTGATTACATATCATATCTATTTGTTCATCTATTTCTTTTTTTGTAACTTTTGAAGCTGTAATTTTCACTTTTGAAGTATCAATTTTTCCAAGTTTTACCTCTGGATACACTTGTACAGAAATTTTAAACTCTAATGGATCCATTTTTTCAATAGAAACTTCTGGTTGTGCCAAAGGATTCAGCTTTTCTTTTTGAAGAGCTTCCATATATCCTTGAGAAATAGCAAGATCTATAGCTTCTTGTTTTATAGCTCCTTCTCCAACTTTTTGTCGAACAACAGCCTCTGGGATATGACCTTTTCTAAAACCATCCACTTTTACAGTAGTTGCTATTTTTCTTAATGCTGTTTCTTCTGCTTTTGCAAATTCTGCTTTATCAAAAACAACAGTTAATTCAACAATAGAATTTTTTTCATCTTTTCGAGTAATTTTCATATTTCAAATTATATATAAAGTGTATATTCTGTGTAATCTTACAGATATTTCTGTAAATTATGCAAGTAAAACTTTTTCCAATTCTTTTTCTTTCCCATCAAATGGACCAATTAATGCCATAGATATTTTTTCCAATACAAATAACTCTTTTGCAACACTCACAATTTCATCAATTGTTATACTATCTATTATTTTAAAATATTCATCAAGCGTTACAACTTTATCCTTTAAAACAAATTGTGTTCCATAAAAATTTGCAACAGATTCACTATCTTCCATAGACAGTGTTAATTTTCCTTTGTAATAATTTTTTGCTCGCTCCAACTCTTCAGCTGTTGGCCTTCCTAAATCTGTTGTAATTTTGAAATATTCTTCTTTTATTGCCTCAATAGCTTCTGATGTCCTTTCTATTGTTACCCCTGCACGTGTAGAAAACAATGCACAATCTGTATAACTATCAACAGACGAACCAATAGAATAGCACAATCCTTTTTCTTCTCTTACACTCGAAAACATTCGAGAAGACATATTTCCTCCCAAAATAATTGAAAGAAGTTTTACCGCATCTGTTTTTTTACTCGACCGATCAAAACTTGGAAATCCTATAACAATTTGAGCTTGTTCTGTTTTTTTATTTCTAATAAAAACTCTACTTTTCTCACCTTTTCCAAAATTATCCCAAGAAAAAGGAGTTGCAAATCGAGACTGAATTTGTGGTTTATCTTCAAAATTAAAATATTTCTTAGTTAATTCCAAAGTTTCACTTTCTGTAATATTCCCTGTTGCTGTAATTATAATATTATCAGGAGTATATAAGTTATTTTTATAATTTTGAAAATCTTCTTGATTTACTGTTTTTATAAGTTCCACAGTTCCAATTTGGTCTTTTGCCATTGGATGATCTCCAAACATCAACTCTTCAAAATCCCAACCAATTTTATAAATAGGCATGTCTTCATACATATTCATTTCCTCCAAAATAACACCTCTCTCTTTTTCAATTTCTTCTTGTGGAAATTTTGCGTGAAGAAGCATGTCAGACAAAACATCAAATGCAAATTCTTTTTTTTCACTTGCCACCTTTACATAATACCCAACATATTCTTTTCCGGTAAAAGCATTAAAATCTCCACCAACACCATCTATTGCTCGTGCAACATCTTTTGCTGTCTGAAATTTATCACCACCCTTAAAAAACATATGCTCTTGAAAATGCGCAATTCCACGCTCAGCATCTGTTTCATATCGACTTCCCGCTCCAACCAAAATAAGCAATGTTACAGTTTTTGTAGACGTAAGTGTAGAAGTTACAACTTGTAAGCCATTTTGTAATTTTTTTTGTGCAAATATCATATTCTTTTTATTATTTTAGCTTAAAATGGTAAATCTTCTGGTTTTATATCTGATTCATAAGAAATAGTTGGTAAATCTGGAGCCGTATCAACAGATGACTCTTGAACTTTTTCCTCTTTTTTTGCAACAACTGGTGCAGACGCAGGAGCAGAAGAATAATCTGCATTCATCGCCACGGGAGCTTCATGCCCAAGAGCAGAAATAGACTCAACAATAACTTCTGTTGTATATCTTTTTTCTCCTTCAGGTGTTTCCCATGATCTATTTTGAAGTCGCCCTTTAATATAAACCTTAGAACCTTTTGATACATTTTTTGCAGCTTCTTTTGCCAATTCTCCCCATAATACAATATTATGAAATTCTGTTTCCTCTTGAAATTCATTCGTTTGCCGGTTTTTCCATTTTCTATTTGTTGCAACTGATGTTGACGCAACAGATTGCCCAGATGTTGTTTCTCTTAATTCTATATCTTTTGTTATATTTCCAATTAATTCCACCTCATTTAGACCCGTTCCAACTACATTACTTTGCAAAGCAGGATAATCTCCATCTCTACGAGAAAGTAATATTAAATCATCTGCAATAATTTTTGTTTTATATCTCGCTTTCCCATCATCTCCTTGCCAAGAGTCAGTTTTCAACCGCCCTTCTATATAAATTTGAGAACCTGTATCTGTATACGAACCAACCGTTTTTGCAATTCCACCCCAAAATGTTGCAGTATGAAATGATGTTGAATTAAAAACACTTCCATCTTCCTTTATCACTTTTGAAATAACTCGGATATTAACATCACAAACCTCCATTCCACTTGGAATTGTTCGAAGTTCTGGTTTTTCTGTTACATAACCAATAAATTTTGATCTATTTAATGCGTACATATTGTGTAAATTAAAAAATAATAAATAGAGTTACAACTAAAGCAAAATTACTAAAAAAAACTTGCAATAATTATATTACAAATTATTACAAGTTTTTTTTAATCCTACAACTCATATTTTCTAAATTAATATTAAATAGACACTATAATATCTTATAATATCTATTATAAATAACTTAACGGATTTACTTTTCGCCCATTATATCTTAATTCAAGATGTAAATGAATCCCCGTTACACCCCGCGTATTCCCACTATTTCCCATTTTAGCAATCACCTGACCAGCTGTTACTTTTTGACCAACCTTCACATAAACTTTTGAATTATGAGCATAAAGAGCTTTATAGCCATTTCCATGATCAATAATAACTAAATTTCCATACCCTCCCTGACACCCATATGAACGAGGAGCACAATTGTATGCAGCACGAATCACCGTCCCATTAGCAATAGCCTTAATCCCAGGTTGATTTGGACCCCAAATATCAACAGCATAATGCCCATAATGATATCGCTGAGTAATAGTACCACCACCAACAACAGGCCAAGAAAATCGCTTTCCTGAACGAGGAGCTGTATAATTTGTTTTTACAACCCCTCCTGAACTATTCCCATTATATGTTCTATTCCGAGAAGAACGAGACGCAACATATGTAGGTTTTTTAACAGAAGGCTCTACATATTCTGGTTTTTCCTTTCCAGGTAAAATTATAGAAAACCCAGACTTTAACCCTCTTACATTTAAATTATTCTGCTTTGTCAAAAGCTCTGAATCTATATCAAATTTTTTTGCTATTCCAGAAATAGTATCACCTCTTCTTACTGTATATAAATACCCATCAACAGGAAGAATTTTTAAAATATCCCCTGTTTCCAACACCTTCGTATTTTTAATATTATTATTATCTGTAATTGTTTTAACTTTAACATTAAACTTAGAAGCTATAAGACTTAATGTATCTCCAGATTGAATTTCATATCTTGTAACTGTAGCAATTTCAGATCTATCAACCCCTCCGGTCGTAGGAACACTTGCTTTTGCAAAAAATCCATCCTCCGCCAACATATAATCAGAATCTGTATTTTCAAACTCTTCATCTGGTCGTAACCAAAAATCAGTTCCTCCAATTGTTATACAATCTTCCACACTTTCACCATCTTTACATGTAGTAAACCCCTGAGTTTCAATATAATTAGACGCTGATGCTGATGAAAATACAAAAAAACCAAATACAAAAAATGATAGAAAAAATTTTTTTTCTATTTGTTTTTCATCTTCAGATAATTCTTTTTCAATATCAGCCCATCGTTTCAATTTTGCAACATGTGCATATAAAAAATCTACTGATTTTTTATACACTCGTAATGTATTTTTTTTCAGCGTCATATTGTTATTTAAATTTTATTGGTGCGAAAGAGAGGACTTGAACCTCCACGACCAAAATTGCGGTCACTGGCCCCTCAAGCCAGCGTGTCTACCATTTCACCACTTTCGCATAAAATAAAAAACCGCAAACAACGTCACGATTTTATTTTTTTCAATACTGGTTGCGGGGATAGGAATCGAACCTATGATCTTCGGGTTATGAGCCCGACGAGATACCACTTCTCCACCCCGCGACACACAAGTTTCACACTTGCAAAAGCAATAATATCAAAGAAAAGTGGAAATGTCTAGAGATTTACACTTTTCTTTTTTAAAATCCCCAAACAGTAATTTAAAACATTTAATCCCGCAAATATTAACTTCTACATTTTTTATTATTATTTCTGATGAACTGGTTTCATAGTTGGAAACAACACCACATCTCGTAAATTTGGCATTCCTGTAAAAATAGTGACTAATCTATCTATTCCAAAGCCTGAACCTGTCATTGGTGGAAATCCGTGTTCCATTGCTTTTAGAAACACTTCATCTACTTCCATAGCTTCATCATCACCAGACTCTTTTGCTTTTGCTTGATCTTCTAATAATTTTCGTTGCACTTGTGGATCAATCAACTCTCCGTATGAATTTACAATTTCCCAAGTATTTACAACAAGTTGAAAACAACTAGCTGTTCCATCTCCATTTGGTGCGGCTAATGGTTTTAACTCTTCTGGATAATCATATACAAAAGTTGGCTGAATAAGTCGACATCTCGCAGTTTTTTTATAAATATCATCAAGTAGATTTGCTCGCCCTACTCCTTCTATTTTTTCTACACCCACTCGTTTTGCACACTCTCGCACTTCATCATCAGAAGCAGTAAACATATCCAAATCAGCGAATTCTTTTAATAAATCTGGAAATCGTGCTTCTGCAAACTTTTCTCCAAAATTAATTTCTGTAATATTCCCTTCTGTGTCACTCACTTGAAAAACATCTTTTTTAAAAACATTTTTACATACTCTATGCAACATTTCCTCTGTCCATCGTTTATTATCTTCAATATCACAATATGCTGCATACCACTCAAGCATTGTAAATTCTTGTAAATGAGAAGGATCTGTTCCTTCGTTTCTAAAATCTTTCCCAATTTCTAAAATTCTATGCATTCCTCCAGAAATAACTCGTTTCAAATCAAGCTCTGGTGCGATTCTTAAAACCATATCTTGATCTAATGCGTTGTGATGAGTATTAAAAACTTTTGCCATCGCTCCTCCTGCTTGATTTTGTAAAATAGGAGTTTCAATTTCCATAAATTCTTTTTCATGAAAAAAATTTCTAATTTCATGTACCATTTTAGATCTCAATTTAAACCGATTCATTGAGTCTTGATTTGTCATTAAGTCAAGGTTTCGCTCTCGATACATTGTTTCTTGACTTGCAATTCCATGAAATTTTTCTGGCATTGGTCGAAGTGCTTTTGATAAAAATCTTACATTTTTTACAAAAAGCGTAATTTCTCCATGATTTGTTTTAAACATTTCACCAGTAAGCCCAATAAAATCACCTAAGTCTACCAATTTTTCTATAAATTTTGCAGGAGATTTTTTTTCTTCATCTAGCCCCTCAACATTAAATTGATCTTTTTGAAAACAAATTTGCAATCGCCCAAATTCATCTTGAATTTGCCCAAAAGCCAATTTACCCATAGAACGATACAACACCAATCTACCCGCAATTGCAATATCTGGTTTTGCTTCAGATTGAATTTCTTTAATTTCTCGCAATTCAAAACTTTCCGCATTTTTTATAATATTTACAGATGTATCTGAAATGGTGAAACGAGATTTAGCATATGGACTAATTCCAATTTCTTTCATATCGTTAATTTTTCGAATTCGTTCCTGAATTAATGGATCTGTATAAGACATTTATTTTTTGTTAAATAATAATTTAAAAAAATCTTCACCTGTAAAAAGTGAAGATTTTTTAGAAAACAAGAAAAATCACTTTTTACTATTAAAAGTGTTTCTTCTTTGAAGTATTTGCCGACACTGTAATTTGTAATACATTCATTATTTTTAATATATCAAATTTTAATTTCAATTTCAATATTATTTATATAAAAGAATATCCTACAATTTTTTCACCATATATCCACATACTTCTTTATATCCCCATTTTCTATAATATTCACGAGTTCCAACTCCTGCTATAATAACCATTTTTTCTTTTTTCCATTCTTCTTTTGCAATTTTTTCAGACTCTTCAATTAATTTTCGCCCAAGCCCTCTATGCTGACCTACTTCTTCAGTTCCATCTCCTTCTCCAATAGAAATTTCTGAACCGTAACTATGTACTTCTCTAATAAGTGCAGAATTTTTCAAAACATATCTAAAGTCTTTATTTTTTATATCTTCAACATTTTTTTCTTTTTCTCCTATATTTTTTTCTGGATTTCGAAGTCTTAACAATGCAAAAAGCTGAGATTCATCATCACTCTCAAAACTTAAAAACACTTCTTGCCCATCTGAAGCTTCATAGTCTCTTCGTTTTAAAACAGGTTTTTGTGCCTTAAATTCAGAAAATCCAACCTCCCTAGAACGAATATCTCTAAATAAATTTTTAGATTTTTCCGCTAAATTATGTTTTTTATAAAATTCTTCACCCACTATTTCTAAAAGTTTTTTTGGCTGTTCTTGCAAAATTTGTCGTAAATTAGAAAATTTTGCTCCATCCAAAATATTTGTTGCAGGAATATCTCTCATCAATCGCATAATTCGAGTCCACTCTGGAACATAGGCTTGAAATTTTACCAATAATTTTACCAATTCTTTATCATGCATTGGCTTAAAATCTCCAGCTTTCCAAATATTTTCCAATTCTGATGTAGGCAAAACCATACAAGGATAAATTTTTATAAAATCTGGTCGAAAATCAGGATTTTCAAATACCTCTTTCATCATTTCAAAATCTGTTTCTGGCGTAGACCCCGGTAATCCCGGCATAAGATGAAAACACACTTTAAATCCAAAATTTTTCATTCGTTTCATTGCACGAACAACTTCTTTTCTTCCATGCCCTCTTTTTGTTAATTTTTGAATATCATCATTTAATGTTTGCACCCCAATTTCAATTCGCGTACATCCATAATTTCTCATTCGTATAAGCTCTTCTTCTGTAATAAAATCTGGTCGAGTTTCAAGAGTTAAACCAATAATTCTGTGCGAAGCTGTTTCATTTATTTTTTGCAATTCTTTCAAACTTTTCTCTCCTGATTCTTTTTGAATTTCATCCAAACTAATAATTTTTTTAGAAAATTCATGAGAATCTTTCAACAAAATATCTCCTTCTTTTTTCCCTGCCTTTAAATGAGTTTCGTCTAAATCGAAAAGTTTTTCTAAATCTTTTATATGTTTACAAATTCTAAAAATTTCTAAATTTTCTTCTTCATTATATTCTAACAATTCAGACTCAGAAAAAATTTTTCCCCAACCCGCACCAATCGTTTTTACTCCTGCAATTTTTCCTTCTTTCATGTCAGAAATAGTATCTCCAATAAAAAAAGTATTTTCTGGTTTTTGATTATAATTTTGTAAAATATTACGCATTGTTTCACTTTTAGAAACTTCTGCTTCCCTTCCAATAATTTCTTTGAAAAGACCTGAAATAAAATGTTTTTTTGTAAATTTTTCTATAACTGATTTCTGATTTGCAGAAATAATTATTACATCAAAATATTGCGAAAGAGTTTGTAATAATGGAATAATTTCTGAAAAAATTTCTACTTCCTCAGAATAATCTCGTTCTTCAATTTCTGAAAGTTTTTGTTTGATGTTATCAGCTCCTTCAAAATTCCACACATCATTTTGTGTAAAAATTTTCTTTACCCCTTCTGCATCTATTTCCACACCTGCTTTTTGTAACAACTCTATAGAATTTTCAAAAACAAAAGAATATGAATCTGATATAACCCCATCAAAATCTATAAAAAATACAGGCTTTTGTTTATTCCTAATTTTATCTTTTGTTTCTATATTTTTTATATCAAAACTATTTGCAGCTTCAAAAATATTTTTTATATACCACTGTTGATATGTTTTTGGCAAAAAACTCCATGTCCCACCCATAACAATAATTTCAATTTTACTCGCAGGATGTCCAGATTCGGTAAGTGAAATAACTCGATTTTTTACTTGGTCAAATGGATCAAAATTGTTTCGTAATGCTCGTGCAGCAGCAGGCTGATTTTTCATATAACTTTTTGGCATTCTGTCTTCTGTTGGGCAATATGTGCATTTCCCTGGGCAATCAAACGGCTTTGTTAGCATTCCAATTGGCGAAACTCCAGAAACAGTTCGCACTGCTCGCTTTTGAATAACTGCCAAAAGAGAATCTGGTAACGTAATATTATTTTTTTGTGCCGCAACAATCAATTCACGATTTTTAAGCGTAGGAATATTATGTTTTTGTGCAAAATGATTTTTTCTCGCCTCCAATTTTTTTATATTTCTTGGGATATCAGAAAGCAAATCTTGTAAAAATAAAAGACTTTCTTTTTCATATTCTAAAACTTGATGCTTATTAAAATTAACTTGTTTTTTTTCGTGAGACATAAAAAATTTAAAATTTAAGATTAGTATAATTAGTATAACTTTAATTTTTATTTTTTAAAATCTAAATTATTTTACAATCCAACAAACAGAACAATAGATTTCTTTATCATTATAAAAAAAAGTAACACAATCTGTTATACTAAATTTTTTTAAATATAAAGAAATTTTATTATGCAAAAAAACAAGCTCAGATTTCAATTTCCAATGCTGTTTATTTTTAGAATCTATAAGTATTACAAAAAACCGATTTTCCCAATGCTTACGACCTTCTTGACTTTGATTTTTATATAACCATTCAATTATTTTTTTATTAAAAATTTGTAAATTTTCTAAATTATCCAAAACTTCTTGCTCAAAACATTTTGGTAAAACAGTTGTTTTATGATCAAACTTCACATGTTTTTTCAAGTTTTCATCATAAATAGAAAAATCTGAATATTTATTATGCACATCACTCTCCGCTGTAATATTTTTATGTTGCACAAAAATAGATTCCACAGCCTTAGCAGACCAATAATTATACCATCTATTTAAAATATAATCTGATAAAAAATTTAGATTTTCAGTTTTTATTTTTTTCTGAATATACTCGAAAAAAGGAGATTTATAAATAAAATTACTCCTTTTATCATCATTATTATTTTGCTTTTTTCCCTTCCAGTTATACGGAATTACAATTCGTTTTTTCAATTCTCGTTCAAGATTTTTAAAAGATATATTGTAATGCATGTTTTTTGACAAAAAAATTTATTTTTATATTTTTTTTACAAAACATGTTTTAATATATACTCCTTTTTTCCCTATTTTACACTCTACCAATTCTGGGTCATCCCCAGTTCTAATTTTTTTTAATTTATCACCTCTTTTCATAGAAATTGCCACACCTTTCACATCTAAATCTCGTGTTAAAATAACAGTATCCCCTGTTTCCAACACCACACCATTTGAATCTTTTGTAACAATAATTTCTTCTTGTGTAGATGCTTTATTCACAAACTCACCAAGTTCTTCATCCCACTCCATGTTATCCCAATTTTCCCCATCATGATAATCTGACATAATTTTAAATATAAAAAATTAAATATATATACTTAGTATAATAAAAAAACAAATAGAAATAAACTATTTGTTTTATATATTTTTTCTGGGGCGAATGAAGGGGTTCGAACCCTCGACCCTCGGAATCACAACCCGATGCTCTAACCAACTGAGCTACAATCGCCATAAACATGCAAATTTTTCTTTTCTGCATTACATAGTGTCTCAAAATCACTTAATTTTGACAAGTTTTTTTTATTTATTATTTATACCAATATCTATATACTTTTTATAATAAAATATTAAATTATAAAAAACATGGCTCTTATTCTTCCCGAAAACTTTAAAACACACTACAGAAATTTATCAAAAACAAATTCTGATGATTTTAAAAATATTGAAATAGAAGAATTTTTCAGATATTGTGGATTACCTCTACGAAAAGCATTTCGATATAATAAATTAAAATATTTGGGAAATAATGGGAAAAATTTATTTATAAATGAAGCTAAAAAACAAAAATGGAAAATAGAACCAGTAAAATGGTGCAACAATGGATACTTTGTAGACAGAGAAGAAGATGTAAAAAAAATCGCAATTGGAGCTACAGTTCCACATGTTTTAGGAGGAGTATACCTACAAGAAGCCAGTTCCATGATGCCAGTAACAGCACTTTTTTATGGACATAAAAATATAGATTTTTCAAAATTAGCAGTTGGAGACCTAGCAGCAAGCCCTGGTTCAAAATCGACACAAATTGCGGAAACAATGCAAGGAAATGGAATATTACTCACAAATGAACTTTCTTCTACTCGACTAAAAGCATTGTATTCAAATCTTGAACGATGCGGTGTTTCCAATAGTTTGCTAACACATTATGATGCAGAAAATTTATGCAATTTACTGCCAAATACTTTTGATTTTTTACTTTTAGATGCACCATGTACAGGTGAAGGAACTGTACGAAAAAATTTTAAAGCACTTGAAAATTGGTCTCCAGACGATGCTACAACTATGGCAAATTTACAAAAGAAACTTATTGTTTCTGCATTTACTGCATTAAAAAATGGAGGAGAACTTGTTTATTCCACTTGCACACTCGGTGATCCAGAAAATAAAGATGTAGTAAATTACTTACGAGAAAAATTTCCAAATCAAGTAGAAATTATTTCTTTAGAAAATTTATTTGAAGGTGCAGAAAAAGCAATAACACAAGAAGGATATTTGCAAATTTGGCCACAAATTTTTGATAGCGAAGGTTTTTTTGTTGCCAAAATTAGGAAAAATCAAAATGCACAAATAGAACAAGAAAATCTCGAAAATATAGCAAAATATCAAGATGCAAAACAAATAGAAAAAAATCTTATAAAATTTCCATTCACAAAAGCATCTAAAAAACAAAACAAAGAAATTTTAGAAATTTTACATTCACAATGGAACTTTGAATTACCAAAAAACTTTGAACTTTGGAACCGAGATAAAGAATGGTGGGCGTTTCCAAAAGGAATTGAACATTTTGTATCAAATATAAAAGTAGATAGAATCGGAGTAAGACTTGGAGAAATGCATAAAAAAGGATGGAAAACAGTGTATGAATTTTGCAGTGCATTTGGAAATATTTGTAAAAAAAATATTATTGAAATTACAGAAAAACAAGTAAAAGAAATATATGCAGGAAAAGATATATATTTTGAAAATTCTAAAAAATATAAAATAGCAGAAATAATACTAATATACAAAAAATTTCCAGTAGCCATTGGAAAAATGACTATATCTGGAAATAATTATAAATGGAAAAATCAGTTACCAAGAGTATTGCTAAGAAATTTAAAATAATAAACTTTTTTATTGCAATGCATCGGTTGCAAGCGAACAGGCTTCAATAATACTATCCAATTCTCCATCCATAACAGCTGGAATATTTGGAAAATTTTGTTTAATTCTATGATCTGTAATTCTATCTTGTGGATAATTATATGTTCTAATTTTTTCTGACCTATCACCTGTTCCAATTTGTTTTACTCGCATTTCAGAATTTTCGGCAATTTCTTTTTCTCTTTTTCTTTCAGAAAGCCGAGCTGCCAATACTTTAAATGCCTGATCTTTATTTTTATGCTGAGATGCTTGATCTTGACATGTTACCACTAGTCCACTTTCTATATGTGTTAATCGAACAGCAGACTCAGTTTTATTTACATGTTGCCCCCCAGACCCAGAAGCTCTATATGTATCAATCCGCACATCACATTTTTTTACTTCTATTGCTTCTGCTTCATCAACCTCCGGAACAACTGCAACCGTTACTGTCGAAGTATGAATTCGCCCTTGGCTTTCTGTTTTTGGAATTCTTTGAACTCTATGAACTCCACTTTCATATTTAAATTTTTTGTACACATTTTTTCCAGAAATAGTTGCAACTAACTCAGACAATCCTCCATTTGAACTATCATTTTTATTTAAAATATTTATTTCAAATTCATTATTTTCTGCATATCGAAAATATGCTCGCATTAAATCTCCTGCAAAAATTGCAGCTTCATCTCCACCTGCTCCCGATCGAATTTCTAGAATAATATCTTTTGGATCGTTTGGGTCTTTTGGTGTTAGCTCGTCAATTAATGTTTTTTCTAAGATTTCCAACTCTACTTCCGCTTCAGATAATTCTTCTTGAATCATTTCCTTCATTTCTGGATCTCCAGAAACTTCTGGATCTTTTAGATTTTCCTTATTTTCTGCAATATTTTCTGTTAATTCTAAATATTTTTTAGACATCATCGCAGTATCTTCAATTTTAGATTTTTTCTTACCCAATTCTTTCATTTTTTCTAAATCTGATAAAACCTCTGGATTTAAAAATTGAGCTTCTAAATCATCATATTCTGCAATTATTTTTTGTACTTTATCCAGCATTTATTTTTTATTAAAATTTTTTATATATAAAGAATAACAAATTATTTACAATTTATGAAAATATTATTTATAAACTTTTACAATATGTTGAAAATAAGCTTGTTTTAAACTTCAATACAATATTTTTTTTCTTAGATTTTTTATTAAAATTTTTCTGAAATTCTTGAATATTTTTTTGTGGAACAATTACACATTTAGCATCAGAAATAATAGAATATTTTTTTGTCATAATTACAGATTTTTCATTTTTATGCTGTAGATTATAAAAATTTACATTTGCATAAAATGGATTATTTGGATTTTCAAATAAAACTTTATCACCAGATTCTGAAATAGAAATTTGAATATGTTCCTCAAATTTATTCCCATCAAACCATGGTATTGCTCTTTTTGCATATCCCGAATTTTTATCAAAATAATCTGAAAAATAAAAATATGATTGAAAAAACACCATAAACATTACTCCTAAAAATATATTTTTTTTATTATTACCATATTTTTCCAATAACAATGCAAAACCAAAAATAGAAAAAATAAAAAGTATCATTCCAAAAAATAACAATCGCAAAGAATGATGAAAATCTGTTGTAAGACTTGCCGATATTGGCGCGCCCAACAACAAAATAAGTAAAAATAATTTATATTTTTTAATTTCTATATTTTTATTGTTAGTATTGTTAGTATTCCTAAAAATATCTGATAATATTTTATATATACCTAAAATAAAAAAAATAAAAGTTGCAAAAAATATTTGCCCCATAAATCCAGTAGAATGTCTCATATTTTTATCCCCTTCAAACAATAAAAAATTTGAGATATCATAGCTAGAAAAATAGTTTTTGAAAAAGATAATAAATTTATCAAAAATTTCTATATTTGGATTATATAAATATGTAAGCAACTCAAAACGCGCAGTTAACGCACCTGCATGAGAATATGAAAAATATAAATATGGAAGAAATAATATAAAAAAACTAAAAAAAACAACTCTATGCTTTTTCCAATATTTTTTTTCATAAAAAGAAAAAAATAAAGCAAATAAAATCCCAAATGCTATCAATTTTGAAGTTGAATATGAATACAAAAACAATGCAAAACTAACACCAGATAAAATTCCAAAAATATTACTTTCTTTCTTCTTTTGTATATTATTTTGTACAGATTCTTCAATATCAGAAACATAATATTTATACAAAAAATATAACACAAATATTCCAGTAGAAATCTGCGAAATAACTTCAAATGAAATTCTAGAAAGTGTAAAAAACCATGGCGTTACACTTGCAGAAATAAGAGAAAAATAGAGTAAACAATTTCTATTTTTTGAATTTTTAAAAATTTCTTTTGTAAATAAATATATTCCCCATAAAAATATTCCAAAAAATAAAATACTTGTAACACGAAGTGTAAAATTTGAAATTCCAAAAATCTTCATAATTCCTGCCGATACATAAATATATAACGGATTTTTCCAATCTCCAAATGCTTCAAAATAAACAGGAAAATTATTTCCATATTCATCAATACCAGATTCTGCAATATTTCCAGCATTTAAAGCAATCGAAGTTTCATCTAAATATAAACCATTTGGCACGGTTGTAATATTATACGAATGAAAAAATAATGAGAACAGAATAATACCAAAACTTATAAGTGTTTTCATCATTTACAATATATAAAAATAAAATTTTACTCTATTATATCAACGGAGCATCAAATTCTGCAAACTCATCAGCACTTTTTACATTATTTTCAGATTCATTAAGCACATCTGCACCTTCTTCCCATTGAGATAATATTTTCTCTACGTCTTTCAAACTTTTACAGAATTTTTTTCTGGATAATTCTATACATTCTCGTGATAAATCTTTTTCTGGAAATGTCATATTTTGTGTTCGACCAGAAAAAGCTTCTCGCAATTCTCCTTCTATAGAAATTTTACAATAAAATTCTCGGACTCCAAGATTTATAATATCTCGCTCTGCAAATCGTGGATTATATTCATCTGCTAAAATTCCTGCATCTTCTCCCCCCACTCTAAAACTAATCATAGATCCAACATTTCCAAAAACAGTTGTTCTTATTTTTGTAGAAAGTTGTCCCAAAAATTGATGAGCAATAGTTAGATTAAGTCGATATTTTCGAGCTTCCGATAAAATTTCGTCGAACGTATCCGTTGCAAAATTTTGAAATTCATCTACATAAAAATAGAAATCTTCTCGATCTTCTTCCCGTGTATCTGCTCGACTCATAGCCGCTTGATAAATTTTTGTAATAGCAATTGCTCCTAAAAGTGCAGCATTTTCTTCTCCCAAAATTCCTTTTGAAACTTTCATTAGGACAATTTTTTTATTATCCATAATATCTCGAAAATCCAACGTAGAATGCGGTTGTCCTACAATATTTCGAATCATATTGGTTGCAACAAATTGTCCAACCTTATTCAACAATGGAGTAATTGCTTCGGCATCAAATTTTTCTGACCACCCTGCAAATTCTTGCGTCCAGAAATTTTTTACCACATTATCCTGAATATTTCGCACAATACTTTGTCGATAATTTTTATCGGTGAGCATTTTTAAAATAGACAAAATTGTTGTATTTGGCGTGTCTAAAAGTGCAAGAGTTGTATATCGCAAAACATGCTCCAATCGTGGAGTCCAATCGGCGCCAAATAATTTTTTAAAAATCTCTATAAATCCAATTGTTACACGAATTTTTAATTCTGGAGGAACATCAGCAAGAGGATTAAAACTAATAGGAAATTGTGTATCGGCTGGATCAAAAACAATCACATCGTTTTTGCGATGCTCTGGAATCATTCGTAAAATATTATCTACTAAATCTCCATGTGGATCTAAAACTCCAACACCTTTTCCCTGCATTATATCGTTTTGAACAAGCAGTTCCAATAATTTCGATTTTCCAGAACCCGATTTTCCAACAGTATACAAATGTCGCCGTCTATCCGAACGCTTAATTCCAAAAGGAATACTGGTTCCATGAAAATTTGTATTTCCAAAAAACGAAATATCCTCATCGTTTAAATCAACTGGCAAATCTGCTGGTGGTTCACCTTTTCGTGAAGTGACATGCAATAAATTTGGCACTTCTCTTTCGTTTGGTAAATGAAAAAGTGATGCAAGCTCACGAGTAGAAAGTAAAAATGGAGATGATAATTTTCTCTTTTTAAAATCTGATAAAAAATTATCAGCCAATTTTTCATGCTTTTTTTTCTCTATATTTTGCTGTATTTCTACATTTTTATTTTTTATTTTTATAAATCCATTTAAATCAGTTTCATTAAAATTTAACAAACTCGAAGAAATAGCACTAAGGCGAACAGGAACATATTCTTTATTTTTTTCTTTCCCAAATGTTAAAATTCGAATAGAACATTTAAATAAATCATAATCTAATTTTTTACCTATTTGGTCTGCAAAAACAGAAGTCATTCCTTTTTTAAACCAATATTTTACCCAAAATTTTTGCACAAAGTTAAAAAATGTTTTTCTCCATTTTAATTTCCAATAAAACCACCCAGAATCATCTTGCGGAGTCGTTACAATTTGTACAAATGCTCCCTCGCCAGGTCTCACTTTTGACAAGACATTTAACACGCCACTTAAAGAATCCGATTCAAAATCGGTATATGTTTTAATCGGAAGTAAATCTGATTTTTCTAAATTAAGCCCACAAGATGAAAAAATATCATAGCTTGCAATATGCTTACAAGGGTCTGGAATAATTTTTATATCCATATCCGCATTCATTGCATAAATCTGCCCCTCAATCATAGAACATACCGCAGAAGAAGCTGTAATACAAAACCCCACACTTTGCCCAAAAACAATCATTTCAAATGAAACTTTTTCACCAGAAAGAGAAGAATGCACTTGTTCCAATAAATTTTGAAACGCCTGTGCATTTTTTGTATTTTCTTGTGCAATGGTGATGAGAATGGTTTTCATTGTGTTAAAAAAAATTACTGAAGAAAATTTTGAGGAGAACAAATTAAAATTTTTGTATTCATTGGAAAATCTTTTACATTACGAGTAAAAATAATTTCACAGCCTTCTTCTATAGCACTTTCATATTGAATTGCATCTTCTAAATCTTTTGTTTTTAATAAAAGAGCATTTTCAATAACTCTATTATCAACAGTTGCAATATCAAAAATTTGTAATAATTGAGAAATAATTACATGACTTTCTTCATTATTTTTTCCATTTTTTCGTAAAATATAAAAAATGGTATCAATTGAAATTCCAGACAAAAAACCATAAAATTCCCCATTCTCTATTTTTTGAAAAATTTGCAAAGAAGTTTCAAAAAAAATATCTCTTTTCAATAAAACATCTAAAACAATATTAATATCACATAATACTTTTTTCATTATCATTATTTCTAAGGGGTTATAAATATTTTTTTTCAAGATAATCTTTATAATCATTTTCAGATTTTTTTGAGCATTCTACCTCAGAAATAACACCACTTAATTCACTTGAAATAGATTTACTTGATAATTTATTTTTTCGATATTGTTCTTTTTTATACCTATTTTTTGCTTTTTCTAAAAAAATTTGATGTTCAAAAAAATATTTTAACGATTCCTCTATAATCGCACTTTTATTTTTAAATTTTTGAAGTTTCTCTCCAAGAATTGGAGAAAGTGAAACCGTTGTTCTATATGCAGTTTTCATGTTTTGTTAAAAAAGTATGATATCGTAATATTACCGAAATAAATTCTTTTAATCAATACACACTTTCCAAATAACATTTCTCGCAAAATACTTTTTCAGGTCGTTCTGGAGCATATGTTGTGGAAATTTTTACACTACAATTATCACACTTTCTTTCAAATAATTTTCTCGGATTTCTCAATGCCATTCGTTCTTTATGTCTTTGGTCAGGACATTTTCGAGGAATTGGAATATTCATTTTTCTGTAAAATTGTAATTCTTGAGGAGTTATTTTATACAGTTTTTCGGTAACTTCACATTGTAAAATTTTAGAACAGATTTCATCGGTTACATCAGATATATCATCTGGAATTTCTACTTTTGGACCCAAATATTCTTGAGATTTTTTTTCTTCTTTCCAATTTAACCCTTTTTCTAGAACTTCTTTTTTTGTCAGCGGGAAATATTCTTGTGCAACCGTTTCATTATATGCAAATGGAGATATTTCTGAGGGAAAAAATTCTCCCCATTCTCCAGTTTTTTGCATATGTTCTATTATTTTTGGTACTAATTTTTCATATTCTTCTTTTGTGTATTGTTTATTAAAAATGCAGTACTGAGCATTTTTGAGAGAGCTACATCCAAAGCAGTTTTTACAATAAAAACAATTATCTGAATATATTACATTTGAGCAATCAATTGCATTGTGTGAAAATAAAATACTATATCCAGAAATAAATATTCCTTCATATGAAATCTCTGTTTTTTGTGGAGAGAAACTGCAATCATAACAATCTATAAAACTTTCTACAGTTACTAAAAACTTACTATCCTCACAGTTTTTTGTGTCATAACTTTTTTGAGTATTTTTACAAAAATAAATATAATCACCTGAAATGTTCTCATTATGTAATCCATGATAATTTTTTACAATATCATGAGATAACAAATTATTTACTCTTTTTTTAGCCGTTTCTACTAATGAAAAATCCCCTTTGTTAAATTGTTGAAGCATTTCTTCATATTTTTCTTGAGAATATTTTTTATTAAAAATGTAATATTTTGCATTTACTAATCCAGTGCATCCAAAGCAATTTACACAATTTTTACAATTTATTAAAAAATGAGAATTTCTACAGTTTTCTACATTTTGAGAAAATGACACATCATAACAATTCACTGTATCTGTTGATTCATAGCATAACTCACTTTGATATGTATAAACACAATCATAACAATTTTCTGACTTCCAAACGATATGTCCAAACTGGCAATCTTCATTGTTTATGTTTCCAAAAACAAGATAGCAATTTTTACTATTATAAGAGAAATTACAATAATCAGAATTCTCACATTGAGCATTATGAACACTCATTTTTGGTGTTTTTACATATAATTCCTGAAATTGTTTGAAGAAACTTCTTGAAAAATCAAATTCTTTTCCATATTGAAACTGATCCCATTTATCCCCCCACCATTCATGTTGCTCATATACAGGGAAATTTATTTCTGTATCATAACAAGATATTATTTTTTTTCCAGTTAAATCACACTCTCTATTATAAAGATTTACAAAATTACGAAAGCTCAATCTTCGCTGTTGCCTACAATCAGGACATAAACTAGGTTCTGGAATTTGATATTTTTTTCCAGAAAAAACTGGAGAAATTTTGTCATAAAAATTTTTGTCTTCTTGAGTTATCTCAAAATTTTCTGAACAGTTTCTGCAAGATTTTTTTGTTGAAGTCATAATATTTTTATAAAATTACTAATATATCTTATAGATTAAATACTATCATCATATGTATAAATATCAAAATCACAAAAATGATACATAATATATTATCGCTATATTTAGGCAATATTTTATGATAAAATTCTGTAGAAGAATTTCTACAACAGCATACTTATCTCTAAATTATGATTTCAGAACTTTTAAAATTAGGACTTACCACCGAAGAATCACGAGTATATTTAGCAACTTTAGAAATAGGAGGAGGACCTGTAACAAATATTGCAAAAAAAGCAGGAATACATCGAGTATCCTGCTATCATACCATTGAAAAACTTGAAAAGAAAAAACTGCTAACCCAATATATAAAAAATAAGACAAAATATTTTTCCGCTGAAAATCCAGAAGTTTTAAAAAAGCAAGCCTTAGAAAAAGTAAATATTGCTTCCTCTCTTCTTCCTCAGCTTTTATCTCTGCAAAATACATCTTCTTTTAAACCAAAAATTCATTTTTTTGAGGGCGAAGAAGGAGTTGAAACTGTATTTCAAAAATCTTTAGATATAGCTAAAAATACAGAAATTTTACAATTTTCAAATTTAGATATTTTTTGCCAAAAATTTCCAAAATTATTCACAGAAATATCTGAAAAAAAAATAGAAAAAAATATTAAAACACGAATTTTATCTCCAAACATAGGAAACCCATTTTTATATATAAATAAAATATTACAAAAAAATGAAAAAGATTATTCTAAAAATTCAGAATTGTTTGAAGTTTTACTTATAAATTCTGAGCAATTTTTCTTTGAAAATGAAATTTTGATTTTTGAAAACTCCGTCGCTATTGCGTCAGTTAAAAAAGGAGAAATGCTTGGGTTAATAGTAGAAAGTGCAATTTTTGCACGAAGTATGAAAGCTGTTTTTAATTTAGCATGGATAGGAGCTACAAGTTTTGTTGCACAATAAATATGTAAATTATAAAAAAAATCTAATCAACACTATCCACATAACATTTTTCACAATATACTTTTTCTAATCTTTCTGGTGCATATGTAGTAGAAATTTCTACATTACAATTATCACAATTTCTTTCAAATAATTTTCTGGGATTTCTTAATGCCATTCTTTCTTTATGCCTTTGGTCTGGACATTTTCGAGGAATTGGAATATTCATTTTTTTATAAAATTGCAACTCTTGAGAAGTTATTTTATATAATTTTTTTGTAACTTCACATTCTAAAATTTTTGTACAAATATCAACATCAACATCTTTTATATCATCTGGAATAACATAATTAATTCCAGTATATTTTGCAGAATTATCATCAACTCCCCAATTATATTTCATTTCTAATGCAACCTCCTTTGTAAGCGGGAAATATTCCTGTGCAACTGTTTGATTATAGCCAAAAGGAGAAAGCTTTATTGGAAAAAATTCTCCCCATTCTCCAGTTTTTTGCATATGTTCTCTCATTTTTTCTCGCAATTCAAAATATTGCTCTTTTGAGTACTGCGTATTAAAAATGCAATATTGTGCATTTTTCAATCCTATACACCCAAAACAATCTTCACTCTTAAAACACTCTATACAATATTCCAAATTTTTACACCCTCCCCAGCACAATTTTGAAAATTTCATATTATACACTCCATGCCCAACACCTTCACATTCATACAGCAATTCATTTGTTTCCGAACATCCATAATAATTTACATCATAACTACTTTTAATAAATTCTCCATCTCCAGAATATTTACAATCTTCTAAATTTAACGCATCCCAACATTCAAAACTATTTTTTGAATTATATAAATAATTTCCTGATGAATTTTCATTTTTTAACACTTCAGCACTTTTTACAGGATATTGTAAAAAGTGTTTTTTAAAAAATTTTCGTAAATCTTTTGTTTTAGAATATTTTTCAATCTCAACACTTTTTAATTTTTTTAAATATTCCTCTTTTGAATATTTTTTGTTTAAAAAATAATATTCTTTATTTCGTAAATTTGCTGAACCAAAACAATTTGAACACGATATACAATTTTTTAAAAAATATGAATCTGTACATCTTTTACTATTATTCAAAAACAATGAATTATAACACTCTTCTACATCTACACATTCATAACACAATTCAGACTTAATCATGCGAAGATTATCAATAGAATTTTGAGAATTAAATATATTATTTCCATATGAACAATCTTCATTAAAATTTGCAGTAAATAATAAATAACAATTTTTATTATACGATGCACAATTGGTAAATCGAGAATTTTCACATGTTCCCTGTTGAATTCTTGCCATTCTTGGAACTATATTTAATAACTTTTCAAATTGATAAAAAAAACTTTCTGTAAGATTTGGTTTTATAAAAAAATCTTTTGCATCCCACTCATCACCCCACCAATAATCATTATCATATACTGGAAATTTTACATCTGAAGAATACATAGAAACAATCTTTTTTCCACTAACAGAGCAATCCCTGTTAAACAAATTTCTTTCATTTCTCCAAGCCAATCGCCTACGCATTCGTTCATTTGGACACAAAGTCGGTAATCCATTTTTTTCATCATCACCAAATAAAACATTTATATTTTTATAAAATATAATATCATCAGAGGTAATAGTAAATTTTTCTTTTGAAATTTTGCAATTTTTTATAATTTGCGACATTTTATTGTAAAAAAAGATTATTATTTTGCATGATACATCTACTATAAATAATATCAACAATTGTAATTATATAAAAATAATAAAAATTAATAATTCAAACAATCATCTATTCTAAGAGTAAAATATATGATAAAATACTGTTGAAAAATAATTACAAAAATATTTTTATTTAACAAATAATGAATTATTTAAAATCATCACTAAAAAAATTAGGATTTTCATCAGAAGAATCTGCCATATACCTCACATGCTTAGAATTCGGAACATTACCTGTTTCTGTCATTTCTCGAAACATCAAAATAGGCAGGATTAATTGCTATCATTATATTGAAAAATTGAAAGAAAAAGGATTTTTACTCGAAGAAAAAAGATCTGGAGTAAAACATTTCATGGCAGAAAATCCACAAATCTTAATAAATAAACAGAAAGAAAAAATAAACATTGCTCACAACATACTTCCAGAAATGCTTGCTATTGCAGCATCAACACCACAAAAACCAAAAATTCAATTTTTCGAAGGCGAAACTGGTATTAAAAAAATATTTTCAAAAATGCTAGAAATTCCACAATCAGAAATTATAAGTTTTTCAAATTTCAAAACCCTATCTCACCTACCTGACAAATTTTTAAAAGAACACTTTACAGAAAGAGAAAGCAAAAAAATAAAAACAAGATTTATAACTCCACAATCTAAACAAGCTGATATTTTTCATGAAAAATATTTAGAATTTACAAATAAAAATTTAATAGAGATTTTTTTTATTCATCCAAAAGAATGCAACTTTTCATCAGAAATTTCTATTTTTTCAGGACACATTGCAATATTTTCAATATCTGAAAAAACCACACAAGGCGTAGTTATTGAAAATCCAAAAATTTTCCAAACCCAAAAAGCTATTTTTGACTTAGCATGGCTTGGCGCTACCAGTTTTGTTGCACAATAATATATTCACATCATTTAATAATAAACTTTTATCTCTCTTTATTTTTTATATTTTTTTATATATAATCTTAATAAAAATAACTATAAAATAATTACTAAATTATACTTTTCACCTATGTCTAAAATAATAACTGAAGACTTCATTACAGGAAAATGGCAAACAGAAATAGATACACGAGATTTTGTGTTTCAAAATATTACAAAATATGAAGGAGATGCTTCGTTTTTAGTTGGACCAACAGAAAAAACTCAAGCCGTCTGGAATACTTCTCTTGAATATTTGAAAAAAGAACGAGAAAACGGAGGAGTGTATGACATTGATGAAAATACTGTTTCTACAATGACAAGTCACAAAGCTGGATTTATAGGTGAAGCTGATGATGTATGTGTGGGATTGCAAACCGACGAAGCACTAAAACGATCAATTAAACCATTTGGAGGATTGAGAACCGTGTACTCTGCTTGTAAAGAACAAAATCGAGAACTTTCTCCAAAAGTAATAGATATTTTTACTCATTATAGAAAATCACATAATGATGGAGTATTTTCTGCATATACAGAAGAAATGCGAAATTTACGACGAACAGGAGTTTTAACAGGACTTCCTGATACATATGCTCGAGGGCGAATTATCGCTGATTTCCGAAGAGTTGCTTTATACGGAGTGGATAGATTAATTGAAGAAAAAATTAAAGACAGAGAAAAAATAGATGGCGAACAAATGACAGAAGAAATGATTCGTCTACGAGAAGAAATTTTTGATCAAATTTTGGCATTAGAAGATTTAAAAAAAATGGCAGAAATTTATGGGTATGATATTTCAAAACCTGCTCAAAATGCAAAAGAAGCGGTGCAATGGGTATATTTTGGATTTTTAGCATCAGTAAAAGAACAAGATGGAGCGGCAATGAGTTTAGGAAATTTAGATGGATTTTTTGATATTTATATCGAAAGAGATTTTGCACGAGGAATTTTGGACGAAGCAGGAGCGCAAGAATTAATTGATCAATTTGTTATTAAATTACGATTGGTTCGACATTTGCGACCAACGGCCTACGAAAATATTTTCGCAGGTGATCCTACTTGGGCAACACTTTCCATTGGTGGTTCGTTTACAGGAAAAGGGCATAAAATCAACAAAACTTCGTTTCGAGTTTTGCAAACTTTGTATAATATGGGAAATTCTCCGGAGCCAAATATTACAGTTTTATATTCTCCTACAAAATTCACAGAAGGATATAAAAAATTCTGTGCACAGGTTTCTATTGATACATCAGCTATTCAATACGAAAATGATGACATGATGACGGAAATTCGTGGATATGATGATTATGGAATTGCCTGTTGTGTTTCATACCAAAAAACAGCGAGTCAAATTCAATTTTTTGGAGCAAGAACAAATCTTGCAAAAACTTTGCTTTTGGCGATAAATAAAGG
>CAZDZQ010000039.1:0-6558 GCA_964509985.1 uncultured Candidatus Peribacteria bacterium | reverse complement strand
AATAAAAAAATTAAAAAAATTTTTTTAGTTAATTTTTGTTTTTTAAAAGAAAAAAAAAAATCAAGTTTTTTCTTTTCTTTTTTTAGGGAATTCAGAAATTTATGTGCTGGAGAAAAAAAAAAAAAAAATAGAAGTAAAAATAAATCACTATTTAAAACATTTTATAAAAAATAATCATATAAAATTGTGCAGAATAAAAAAGTACGAATACCTATTTTAAAACCAGAAAACTTTGGAAAAAGAATGTGTATTGATGATAAAAACCTAGGAGATAGAGGCTTTACAATACTTTCTAATTTAGAAACTGGAAAAATAGCTACCATAATAGAAACAAGAAAAGCATCAATAAGAAACTAAGTTTTGAATCGGCATATTCCAGAAAAATATTATATTCTGTTGATGTTTTAACAAAAGATTTAGCGAGAAATTACGAAGTAGTAAAATGATTTACGAGTAAAGTATGGACAGGAAGAACTAACAAAACAATATATAAATATAAAAAATTACCTCCTTTAAAAAAATATTCCAACAAAGAAACCAAATTAGAAATACTTGCAGGAACAACACGAGCATTGTCTCAAAAAATAGAAAAAATATACAAATACATAGAAACTTTTAGAAATATTTAAATTCACAATATAAGCATTACCACATGCTACAGAAAAAAAGCAAAACCAATTCCTCGATTCTGCCTTCTTTTAATTCTTTTATGAATAAAATTATTCTGCACGACACCTAATTAAATAATTACACTTCTTATTTCGCAATACATCTTACAGCGGATGCTTCTATTGGATAACTACCTATTGTACCTGCTTTACTATTATTCTTTTGTTGATAAATATAAATAGAAGCATCTCCACTAATAGAGCGAGGGACTTTCATCTCTGCCGATAAATATGTAGAACCATACCCTAAAGCTGTTGTATTACCATCAACTCCATTCCTTCGACCAGAATACACTAAATGCAAAGCCGAACTAAACATTTTATCAGCATTACCACTACTACTAAGTCCAACAGCATATTGCAAATCCATAATTTCACGCTGAGATGGAGAACAAAACCCAGTGGGACAAATCTTATATTTTACATCAGTAAATTTTCTCTCTAACCTCAAAAACCCCTTAGGATCCGAAAAGCTCCAGTCCTCAATATCATTATCATATCTAATAAAAAATTCTTTCATACCTAACTCCAACCCATGCATCTGCCCCATTACCACAGACCCATATTTAGGAGTACAAGCCTTAGACCCTGTACATGTTCGTAATTCATGACCATCTGCAGCTCTAAAAAGCTGAAACAAAGATCCATAAGCTAGATAATCATCAAGAGCAGAAGGAATAGCTATTGGGTTAAAATTATCAGAATGAATATTTGTATATTCAGATCCTAAATCAAAATTTAACCTTGTATTACCATCCTCTGCTACAACAGGCATATATAGAAAATCGTGCTCCCCATCTCCAAACTTTACATCAGGAACAAGAGGAACTACCTCTATTTTAAGCTGAGAAACAGAATCTCCACCAGCAGAAATATTGAAAGCTCCCAAATTCAACCAAGAATCCTCCTTATAATTTTTATCAATATCCAATTTTTTAATATTTAGGACTCCATCTGTTGTTTTAAGACTTGCACTAAAAGTCCCTAATTTATACTCTTCCAGATTATTCAATCCATCTCCATCGCCATCTGCAAGAGGATCAGAAACTCCATATTCTGCCTCAAAAGTATCAGAAAGCCCATTCTCATCAGCATCAGGATTCAAAAAACCAATTTTATCTCCTAAATTTTCACAAATTTTACCTCCGCTTACATCACACCCCTTCATAAACTCTCCATCTGCACATGTAACTTTTAATGCCTTTAATTTTGTAGCATTTGTTACTATATTTTCAGCATTATCTATAATACGTACATCAAGCGTCCCAACAGCACTCTAAAGAGCTAAAATATCTTATATAAAATATTTCTTTGAGTTTTATGACTTCAGAATTTTTTAGTATATAACTTTTTTTATAAAAAAAGTTTATATACCAAAACAATACGCTATTAAGCCTGTAGCCTGTTAATTATTTGTATGTTTTGCATTTTGTCAAGTTTTTCTATATATTTTTGTAATATTTAGAACTAATTTTAAATAGTTCATATCATTTTATCATGATAACATTAAAATAACAAGACTATTTTTTATAAAAAATTATGAATAAAAATCTCACCGGAACATTCTTTCTTATTATAGGACCATCAGGAGTTGGAAAAGGAAGCATAATCTCTCAAATAAAAGAAGATTGGAATAATGAAAATTTTGTTTTTCCTATAACTGCTACAACAAGACTCCCAAGAAAAGGAGAAACACACAACAAAGATTATATATTTATGACAAAAGATGAATTTATAACAGGATTAGAAAAAAATGAATTTATAGAACATGCTATCGTTCACAATGTTAATTATTACGGACTTCCAAAGAAAGAAGTTTTTTCTGCACTAGAAAAAGGAGATAATGTAATTAGAGAGCTTGACATTCAAGGACTATGGAATCTTCAGAAAATAATCCCAAAAGAAAATCTTTGCTCTATATTTATAATGCCACCAAGCATGAAATCTCTAGAATCTCGAATTAGAGGACGAAGCACACTACCAGAAGAAGAAATTGAAAGACGGCTCAATACAGCAAAAGAAGAAATAAAAAATGCAAAAGAATGCGATATCATCATCACATCTCATGATGGAAAACTAAGAGAAGCTGTTATAAATACAAAAAATTCAATATTACTAAAACTCGTAAAACAAAAACACTAAACTATTATCAATATATATGAACTCTAAACAAATAAGAGAAGTGCTTACAAAAATACAAAGCGAAGTAACCTGCCCAAAATGTAAAAAGCGAATTAACCCAAAAGATATTGAAATTGCATCACACGATAAAGAAACCTGTACACTAGAAATAACATGTACACCGTGCAATTTTACATTCGGAGGGCAAGCAATGTTCAAAGAATACCTTACATCTGTTGGAAAAAAAATGAATGCATCATCACGAGCAAAACACAAAAAAATTCAAAATGAGACGATTCAAAACAATGACAAAATAGCTATATCAGAAAAACTCAAAAGCATAACAAGCATTTCTGATGTTTTATAACCTACTTATTTATCAATAAAATATAATATGAAAAATACAATAAAAAAAATATCAACGCTTTCTCTTCTTATAATTGCAACTTTTTTATCTGGATGTGAAGCAATTGATTCTGCCATAGAAATTAAACAAAATGTAGAAAATCAAGTTGCAGAAATTACAGAAAATATAAACCAAATTCAAGCAAATCTTGAGAAAAAAAAAGCCGAACTTGATAAAAAATTACAAGAATTAGAAGACGCACAAAACTCTCTTTCTCTACTCTTCGGAAATGACTCATTTGAAACAAAACAACAAGAAACAAAAATCCAAAAAAAAATTCAAACGCTTCAAGAGGAAACTACAATCATCCAACAAGACGTACTAAAAGATACTCAAAATATTGAAATTTTAGAAGACAGCAAAAAAGCCGAACAAGAATCGGTTTCTAGCGGTGTATTTTCTATAGAATAAACAAATTACACCTCTATCGCTCCCTCGAATACAACAGAGCTTGGACCTGTCATAAAAATATTCTCATTTTCATCTTGAGTAAAAAACAATATTCCACCTGGAACCTGAATTTCAACAATTTTATTTTTTGACTCTTGAATTTTTGGGTATTTTTTTAGTATATGTGCAAAACTTGCACTTGCACCTGTTCCACACGCAAGAGTTACCCCCGCACCTCGTTCAAAAGTAGATACTTGAAATTTCTTTTCTGCTAAATTTATTGGTGCTACAAAATTTACATTTATTCTATTTGGATAATATTCCACAGAATTTTCTACAATTGCCCCAACTCTCTCTATTTTTTCAGAAATTTCTTCAACATTTTCAAAAAACCCAACAGCATGCGGATTTCCCATAGATGCAAAATTCCAATCTGTATTTTCTATATGTACAGACACACCAACCTCTTTTACAAAATCTACAGTATTTTTAAATTGTGCAGTTCCCATATTTACCGTAAAACTATTTTCTTTTGCATTCACAGAAACAGGTTTCATTCCAGAGCGTGTTTCTACTGCAATTTCAGATTTTGTAATATTCCAAAATTGCTTTGCAAAATGAGCCGTTACTCGCACGCCATTTCCACACATTTCTGCGGTTGTTCCATCAGCGTTATAATAATTCATAAAAATATCAGAAATATTTTTATTTTTTTCTTCATAATATTTTTCCATTAAAATAACCCCATCAGCACCAATTCCAAAATGCCTATCGCATAAAAATTGAATTTGTTTTTCAGTAAGTGTAATGCTTTTATCTGAATTATCTATACACACAAAGTCGTTTCCAGCTCCGTGCATTTTTGTGAAATTAATTTTCATAGTGTTTTATAAATTAAATAATAAATATTTTACAGGAATAATCGAGTTATAATAATTCTTAAAATCTGAGCAAAAGGCTTTAACTTAGGAGAAACAGATACTGCAACACTCATTGCGTAATCATGAGAGGTTTGATTTCGAAACGATAACATCTCTAATATTAATTCCGACTCTGCATTTGTAATATAATTAAATGTACATGTTTTTTTTATTACATCTCGAGGAGAAGACACCTCTATATCCTCCGATTCCAAATAAGATTTTAATAATTTCCAAAAAATTTCAATAGTATATTCAAACCGCTGAATAGCAGAATCTCGCAAAAATTCATCTGAAATATCTTTTTTTAAAACAGCTTCAAAAGATTCAAGAGCTGGTAAAAATATTTCTAATTTTTTCTGTGTTTTTAAATCCATATTTTTTTTTCGTGTAATAAAACATATTCTTTAAATGATGCTGATACTTCATCAAAATTTACCAAATCTACTGTTTTTGGAAAGTTTGAATCTTCAAATAAATCATATAATGCAAAAATTAATTTTTGATCACTCACCCCTTCTATTGCGATATCAACATCTCCATAGTTTTCCTTTCTTACCGCACCACCAAAAATAAATACCTCATTTTTAGGAAATATTTTTTTTACTATTTCTGATGCCATTTTTGCGTATCGCGAAGAAATCATACATTGTGGTAAATAAATACGTATTTATTATAGCATAAAAGCAGATTATAAGTATTTTACAGGAATAATATCTGATACAAATTTTTTATCATGCGTTACAAAAGCATCAAACCCAAAGGGAACAATTTCATAAAAATTACATATACTGTTTATTAGGTAATTGCTTTTTCAAAGAATTTTTTCTTTCTAAAAACTCTTTATATTTTTGAGCTTCTAACTCCGATAAATACACACCCCTTCTTTCTTTTTTTCGCTTATCCACAATATTTATACTTGAATATGTATCGAGTAATTTTGGATTATTTGCAAGCTCTCGAAGTGTCATGGTTGTAGTCGCCATAGTCTATAAATAATATTTAATATTTTAATTATACTTATAATATCAAAATAAATTTACAAAAGAAGTAAAGAAGTAAAGAATTAATCCTCTGACTCTACGCAACGCAAAGAGAACCCGTACCCTCTACGATGCGTACCCCACCCAGAACCACCGGCAGTGATGTACATGTCCCGAGCCTCATCGGTGTCTGCAGTCGAAGACCACAAGTTCCCGTAAAGACCCTGATTGTACACCGACGCAGAAGAGTAATGACGGTAACCAGCAAGTGGTATTTTTAATCTTAGAAACATATCACTCAAAGAGTTAAAATTCTCTAATGTTAATTCTTTCTCTGTAGGAACCCTAAAACCTTCAGGACACACCCCCTCTCCATTCACACTCGCCCAAAAAGCACCTCTTCTTTTCCCATCTGTATCAACCTTTGACCAATCCCCCCCATCTTCATCTGTTATAAATTTACCATCAGACGGCGTAATAGAATTTGATCTCTCTGAAACCGTAAAAGAATCAGATTTTTCATGACCATCTAATGGTCTTCCCCATTGAATATAATCTCCATAACATTTTTCATCTGTAAGCGAAGTACATGCTTGAAGTGCTCCAATATTTCGATCTAACCAGACTCGCCCTGTTTCTGGAGATGTAATAACTTTGTATTCTAAGCCGTGAAACATAATTTTTCTTTCGTAATTTTTTACAAACCAAATTCCAGCAACAACAAGCATTACAAATAATGCTATCCCTCCATATTTTTTCAAATTTTCTTTCATGGGTGTTTTTATTAAAGTTTCATAAAATTCTCAACAATTTGCTCATAACTCTGTCGCTTTTTTGTAAGCTTAATTTCTCCATTTTCTTTTACCAAAACCTCACTCGCATTTTCTCGTAAATTATAATTTGAACTCATTGTTGAACCGTATCCACCAGCAACCAAAATTGCTAAAACATCACCTTCATCTGTTTTTTGGATATCAATATTCTCATTAAAAATATCACAAGTTTCACACACATTTCCCGCTACTTGCACATTTTCAAAATCCACATCAGTATCCATTTTTGAAATATTA
>CAZDZQ010000038.1:0-3996 GCA_964509985.1 uncultured Candidatus Peribacteria bacterium | reverse complement strand
AAATGATAAAATACCATCATCTAAAAATAATCGTTTTCGTTCTTGAATAATTGCTTTCTCAATTTTTAACCGATAAATATTTTCTTTTGTTTCCCATAATTCACTTTTATTTTCTTCTGTTCTCTCATTAAAAGGAATATTCTGTAATTCTTTTTTTCGTTCTATCAGCTTTTGAATATATTGATTATATTTTGGAGTTTGTAAAAGATTAATAGCAAATTCTTTGCATTTATCAGTTTTATTTTGTCCCCATTTTTTACTTTCTTCATTCAATAGTTTATATAAACCGTTTTGATTTTTAGAAGAATCTCCATCTAAAACAATTTTTCTTTCATCATCTAACTCCAGAATTCCTTTTACTCTAATATCTTTATCAAAAAATCCATCTAAAATTTTAGGTTGTTCAATATCTATCAAATTTTTTAACCATTTTTCTGATTGTTCTCTTTTTTGTAAATTTTTATTTAATGATTTGTCATTTAATCCTGTTATTCCACATTCTATAAATTTATTTTCTTTAATTTCTTCAAAAACATTTTTTAATACCACTCTTTGATTTTTCACTTTTGAAATCCAAAAAGAATTTTTTGTTTTTTCTCTTATTTTTTCTACAATATTTTTTTCAGAATCTTTTAAAATCCCGTGTTTTTGTATTTCAATATCTTTTGGAATAGAAATGTATTTTTTTTCTAAAAATTCCAAAAATTCATCATATCTATTTGAAAAACTTTCAATATCTGCATACCACTTTGCATTATTTTGCATTTCCTCAAAATCACTTTGTTCCCATAATTGATGAGAAGTTACCAATGATTTATACCTATTCATAAATTCTAATTTATTTTGTAATCCAGAAATAAACCAACTATAAGAATTCTTAATTTTTAAATGACTTAATGGAATTAATTTTGTTTGATTGAAACGAGAATTTTTCTTTTGTTCGTAAAAAAGATTTGCATCAAAATTTTCTAATAATGGAGCTTGAACAAAAACACAAAATGGAGGAATATTTTTTTTATCCAGTTGTTTTAATAAGTAATCAAATCCTGTTTTTGCAATATCAAAATTACTAAATAATTCCGTTAAATCTTCTCTAATTTTCTTATTTCTTTGTTTTTTATCTTCTGTTTTAGATTTTTCATTAAAATATTCTGTATCAACCCAATTCTTTGTTGTTTCAAAATTTATATTGTCCTCATTATGATTCTCTCCCCTATAATGTACCGCCTTCAACTCAAACCGCAAAGTTTTAGAAAGTTCATATTGATTCGCAAATCCAGAAAAAATTTGTGCAGACATAAAAAAAAGATAAAATTATACTTCTTTTATCTTTACACAATTTCACCAAAAAAATCTACCAATTTTCACACAAAAATCACATCCTCGTCCATATATTTTGCATAGCCATATTTTTCAATTTTTTCTTCATTTACACCAGAAATTGGAATAATTAAAATACTATCTTCTCCTGTAAATTTTTTTGCAAATTTCCCTTCTATTTCTGCACGAATATTTGCCAAAATTTTTTCAGAATTTTTTATCTGAAAAATTGAATATTGTAATCTATACCCATATTTTTCTAAAAATTTAGAAAATTTTGTTCTGAGTTTATCATTTGAAATATCATAGGTTACCAATAGCATATTTTTTATGGTTATATTTCAAAATTTGGAAATGTAGAAATTTTTCCAGAAATAAAACTTCTGTAATATTTTTGTGTATAAATAAATATTTCTTCTTTATGTTCCATTATCGCCTCCAAAAAAATTTTGGAATATTTTTTACTATTTTTATATGGCAATACATATTTATTTTGAAAAACCTCAAAATCTTTTTTATCAATTTGATCTAAATTATAAGCTTTTCTTAATGCTTTATCTATAATACATCGAAACGGTTCGACCAAATCACAGACTAAAGATTTTCTCTGGTAAAAAAACTGATGATAAATTCCTGCATATATATCAAATCCGTAAATTTTCAATAAACTTTCTACAATATTAAAAAGCGTTGTATATCCCCTATCCAAAAGGGTATTTGTAATATCAAATTTAATCCTTGGTTTTCGCCCGTGCCAATTCATTTCTTCAAAATATACCGAGAAAAAAAGTTTTGCAATATTTCCTTCGTATCCCAGCAATACTTCACGAGGATTTTTCTCTTCAATATTTATTGAATCTGAAAGATCTGAAAAAGAATTTATTTTTTTTATAATTTTTTTGATTTTATCAATATTTTCTTTTACTTTATCAGATTTTTTTCTGATATTTTTTAATAATTTCAACTGATTTTCGCATTTATTCAAAATTATTTTTTGAGAAATAATAAAATTATCTTTTTCTAAAAGAGTATACTGTTTTTTTCTAAGTAAAACATTTCCATCTGTTTTTGCCCCAAAACTTCCGTAACATCGGAAATTAAAATTTAAGAAAAAAAGAGAAATTCCAAATTTTTGAAATTTTTGTACTAAAACACTAGAAAATGTAAAATTTCCTACAATAAAAACAGCAAAAATTTTTCCACATGGAATTTGAATAATAATTTTTTTATCTTCTTTCACCATTAAATTTTGATTTCTAAAAGCAATATCTTTATTTTTTATTGCTTCTATATATACAATTTGTTTTTGCCGAAAATCTGGTAATGATAACATATTTTTTGTGTTTATATTTTATTCTGGAATATCACATAATTCTGCATAAATACAATGTTTGCACTTTTCTAAATTTTGGGAGAATTTTTCTTCGAGTGAAAAATTTTTCATTTCTGATATAAGATTTTTTATTTTTTGTTTTTCAGAAATTTCTGGAATTTTTATTGGATATCGTTTGTTATTTGATAAAGAATGTAAAAATATTTTTTTTATCTCATATCCCATTTCTACCAAACAAAAATATTGAGCCCAAACCTGAAACAAATAACCATCATAAATTTTTTTGATAGTTCGTTTTCGTTCTACCAATTCACCATTCTTAATATTCAATAAATCAATTTTTCCTATTAAATTCAATTCATCAGAAAAAATATCTAAAGACGAAATCCATTTCTTACTGGTAGAATATTTATTTTTATCAATAGATTCATGTGCCTGCAATCCCTTTATTTGTGGTGTTTGTTCATATACTGATTTTGAAAAATTTCCGTATAAATTATGCCAATAGATACTTCTGGGGCAGAAAATGAAATCATTAAGCCAAGTGATGGGAATTTCTGTTTTCATGTTTTTTATATTGATATATCAATTTATGATACACCAAAAAACCAACTTTTTCAAGTTAGATTTTCATTTTTACTATATTCAAAAAAAAACAAATAACAAAAATGTTATTAGTTTTTTTCTAATCTAAAGATTGGCGATGGGTATAATACCCAAGCTTACAATTATACCAGATCTCTCGATAGTGCTATGAGTATACCAAATAAAATATCATCTACTCAATAACAAAATACAAAAGTAGAAATTTTATAAGTCTATTAGAGCCGAAAATCCACACTCGGCAAAAATCTCAAATCTACAAAAGTAGAAATTTTATAAGTCTATTAGAGGAGTGCAAAGCATGTACTCCAGCGTCAGAAGATCTACAAAAGTAGAAATTTTATAAGTCTATTAGAGTCCATTATCAAGAGAATTAAACGCAAGTTATCTACAAAAGTAGAAATTTTATAAGTCTATTAGAGATATGTAAGAAGAATTATTGCACGGTGGATCTACAAAAGTAGAAATTTTATAAGTCTATTAGAGTAAAAGTAAAAACAAAAAAAGCACACAAATCTACAAAAGTAGAAATTTTATAAGTCTATTAGAGTGATTATAGAATTTTCAAGATTATCTTCATATCTACAAAAGTAGAAATTTTATAAGTCTATTAGAGTATTTATTTATTTCATTATTCGCAATGTTATCTACAAAAGTAGAAATTTTATAAGTCTATTAGAGAGCGAAAATGTGTTATTTAAGGCAAAAAGATGCAATTCTTGAAATTTTTCAAAAAGACT
>CAZDZQ010000037.1:0-10780 GCA_964509985.1 uncultured Candidatus Peribacteria bacterium | reverse complement strand
TCTTGGAATCCATCAGAAAAAGGAGAATATTCATTATATATTCAAGTAACTGGAGATTCGAAAGATTTCTCTAGTAAAGTAAGAGTAATAGCAAAATAATAAATTTTTAATTTTAAAATATGACTTCACTAGAAAATAATAATAATACAAAAGAAATAACTGAGGAGCAAATACCAACTTCTGAAAAACCAACAGTTAAAATAGATACAAAAAATCTTGCAAATCTTGCAACTGATATAAATACAACAGATACAACAACAGATTTAGCAAAATTACAAAAAAAAACTCCATCTATAAAAAGTACAAAAGAAAATAATAATACTGATGATAATATTTCTGAGAGTGTAGTGAATAATATTGCAAACCTTGCAGTATTAGCAGGTGCTGATGAAAAAAATGTTACAAAAATTAAAGAAATTGTAAATAAAGACTCTGGTATTGGAAAATTTTTATCAAAAACGTGGAGTACAATAAAACCATTTATACCTAAATTTATTTTAGACTTCTTTAGCGATGAAAAAAATCATGATATTGGAAGCACAACAGCATCTAAAACACCTCAATTTGCTCAAAAAGTAAAAAAAGAAGAAACAAAAGAAGTAATTCCTGAAAAATCAAAGATAGAAACAGAAGTAGGTAAGCTAATGATATTACAAACAAAAACAGCTATTTCTAGAATGTTTAAAGGAAGCATATCTCCACCAATGAAAGAAAAATTTATAATTCCAAACAGTACAACATATCAAAAATTACAAGCAGAATTAGAACTTAAAAGCTCTGAAACTGTACATGGAGGAGACACTGAAAAATCACCAACACACAAAGGAACATATATTTTAATGAAATTATTAGAAGATAAATTTCCAAATATGTTTAAATACAGTGCTGCGGTAAATGATGATTTTCATCATGATAAAATTAAATATCACTCAAAACATACTGATGGTGTAGCTTTTGATTATAGCCTTAAAAAAGGAAGCCTTCATATTGATGCTTTTGATAAAGTAACAAATTTTCTTAAAGAATTAGGATTAAATACATCTGAACTTAAAAATGAATATGCCAAACTTTCAGCACAAGGAACTGCAGGACATCTACATTTCCAATTTACAAAAAATGAATTAGATCAAGTATACAATGCATACGCAAATAATAATAAAAAATAATGAAGTTTAACAAAATTGTACTTATCGGAATGCGAGGATGTGGAAAATCCCACTTTGCATCATGCTTAGCAAAAGAATTGAAATGGAAAAAAATTGATACAGATGATGAAATTGTAAAAAAATCTGGTAATGAAATTTCAGAAATTGTTAAAATTCATGGTTGGAACACATTTCGAGACTTGGAACATGACATTTGCAAAGAAGTTTCACAAAAAAAAAATGTTGTTATTTCAACTGGAGGTGGAGCCATAACATTTAAGCGAAATCAAGATATTTTACACAAAAACTCTATTACTGTTTTTTTATTTGTAAATTTTAAAACTTTAATTACCCGTTTAGAAAAAAGAGAATCAAAAAATAAAAGACCTTCTCTTACCAATAAAATAAGTATTTCAGATGAAATAAGACAAATATGGGAAGAACGAGTAGATATTTACTTTGATAATGCAGATATTGTCTTTAAAGCAAAAGATGATTTATCTAAAAATGCTAAAATCAATGTAGAAAAAAATGCTAAAATTTTAGCAAAAAAAATAAAAAAATTATTACTATGAAAACAACTGTTATTGTATTTGGAGAAACATCAAATAAAAACTCTATTCAATTAGAAAAAGAATACATTAAACGCATTTCACCGTTTTCACCAATTGAATACATACCCCTAAAAGAAGAAAAAATGGGTAAAACAATTTCCGAAGAACAAATTAAACAAAAAGAAGCAGAGAGATTTTTTGAAATTTTTAATAAAATTAATAAAAATAAAAATATATTTTTGATTGCATGTCATGTAAAAGGAAAAAGCTTTACATCTGAACAATTTGCACAAAAATTAAAAGATATAGAAAATAAATTTGCAGGAATTACATTTGTAATTGGTGGGTCATTAGGTTTATCTGAAAATATTTTACAAGAAGCACAGCTACAACTCTCTTTTTCTAGCATGACATTTCCTCATGATTTATTCAGAACATTTTTATTTGAACAAATCTACAGATGCTTTATGATTAATAACAATAGAAAATATCATAGATAAATTATAGATAATTAAAAAATTTAACTTTTTATAAAATGACAAAAATATATAAAAATAATAATAAAAATTATAAAGAAGATTTTCCTATTTTTAAAAATAATCCAAATCTGATTTTTTTAGATTCTGCAGCAAGTAGTCAAAAACCACAATGCGTATTAGATGATATAAAATATTTTTGCGAACATGACTATGCAAATGTGCACAGAGGAGCATACAATTTGTCATTAAAATCTACAGAATCCATAGAAAATGCACGAAATGATATTGCAAATTTTTTTGGAACAAATGCAAAAAATTTAGTTTTTACAAAAAATGCAACAGAAGCCAGTAATATTTTTACATCTGGAATTTTACAATATATTCAAAATAATACAGATTTGAAAAATAAAAATATTGAAATCTTAATGCCTATTTCAGAACATCATTCAAGCTTACTCCCTGCACTTTTTCAAAATAAAAATAATGTAAAATCTACATATATATATCCTCAACTCAACAGAGACAATAATTTTGCTATTTTTAATGAAGAAGATTTTGAAAAAAATATTACAAAAAATACAAGACTTATTATTTCTGCACATATCTCAAATGTAACAGGACAAATTTTTGATATAAAAAAAATAGCAAAAATAATTCAAAAAATAAATAAATTCAGAGAAAAAGAATTTGGAAATAAAAATTCAAAAATTTACTTTGCAATAGATGCAAGCCAAAGTGCCCCACATGTAAAAATAAATTTTGACGAACTCTCAAAAATTTCATGCGATGCTATCTTTATAACTGGCCATAAATTGGGAGCCGGAGGAATTGGTGCATTGTTATTATCAGATGAAATTTCTGAGATTTTACCACAATATTCAGTTGGAGGAGGTATTGTAAACGATGTTCACGAAACAGAATATTCATTACTGAACTCCCCCACTCGTTTTGAAGCAGGAACTCCAAGCATAGAAAATATTGTTGGATTTCATTCTGCTATAAAATATTTAACAAAAATCACATTTCAAAATATAGAAAATCATGAAGAAAATTTAATAAAATATGCACTAGAACAATTTACAAAAAGACTTCCAAACTTTATTATAGTTGGAAGTAAAAATTATGATACTGATAAAAAAAATAGAAGTTCTCTTCTTAGTTTTTATCATAAAGATATTCATCATTCAGATCTTGCTATAATGCTTGCAGAAAAAAATATTGCAGTACGAGCAGGAATGCACTGTGCAAATCCACTACATCATTACCTTAAAATAAAAGGGACGGTAAGAGCTAGTTTTTGGATTTATAATGATAATTCAGATATTGATGCATTAATAAATACATTACAAGATATTGAAAATATATTTTCTTAAAATATTTATAATGAACTTAAAACAATTCTGATACAGATTTTTGGTCAAGTGTATTTTTAATAATATCTGCAAGTAATTCACTAGAAGAAAGAATATTAATATTTTTTACATCTCCTTTTAATGGAATTGAATCTGAAACTAAAATTTCTTTAAAGTCTGCATTATTTAATCGTTCTATTGCTGGCCCTGAAAAAATAGGGTGAGTAGCACACAAATATATATCTGAATTTGCACCATTCGAAAGTAATGCATATTTTGCAGCACAAATTGTTCCTGCCGTATCTATCATGTCATCTACCAAAATACATGTTTTTGCAGAGATATTTCCTACCACTTCATTAATTTCTGCATGATTATGTTTTGGTCGAGATTTATGCATAATTGCTAACTCTACTCCTAATTTATCAGCAAAAGATTTTGCATATTTTGCCCCTCCTGCATCTGGAGAAACAACAATAAAGTCAGAAATATTTTTTTCTTTTTGAATATTCTTAAAATAATTTACAAACATATTTTGAGTATTCACATTATCAACAGGAACATCAAAAAAACCTTGAGTTTGATCAGAATGAAAATGAAGAGTAACCATATGGTCCATTCCTGATTTTACCAATAAATCAGCCATAAGTTTTGCAGAAATACCCTCTCTTGCATCATGAATTTTATCTTGTCTAGAATATCCAAAATGAGGAAGAATAACATGAATTTCTTTTGCAAAACTTTGTTTTGCAGCATCACACAATAAAAATAATTGCATAAAATCCTCATTTATACTTCCTGGTCGAATAGTGTGAAATAAAAAGACATCTCTTCCTCGTACCGATTCATTATATTTTACATAAAATTCTCCACACGAAAATTTTTTAATTGTTAAATCAGAAAGCTCTACATTTAATTTTTTTACAGTATTTTTTGCAAAATGCATTCCTGCGTCAGAACTAAAAAATCGAGAATTTACAACATTTGTCATAGTTTTTTTATTATTTAATATTTTTATTCACCTAAAGTATAAGTATCAGATGTTTCATTTAAAATTCTAATAACAGTCTGCTCTATATCATCTAAAGGGATAATTTCTTGTTTTCCTTTTTCCATATCTCGCAAAATTGCTTTATTTTCTCGAACTTCAATTTCTCCTAATATAATCGCCCATCGAGCTCCCGATTTATCAGCCATTTTTAACTGAGCTTTCATAGAACTTTTTCCCATTCCTCCCAACGCATGATACCCCAAATCTCTTAAATTAGTTGTTATTTTTAATGCTTTTTTCTTTCCTTCTTCTCCCAGTTGTGCAACAAAAAAATGAACTTTATCTTTTGAAAATGCTTCAATTCCTGCATCCTTCATATGTCCAACAATTCGTTCTACCCCCATTGCAAACCCAAAACCTGCTGTTTTTTGACCTCCCAACAATTCTGCTAAACCATCATATCTCCCTCCTCCACCAATTGCATTTTGAGCTCCTTGAGATTTATCCCAAATTTCAAAAACAGTATCACAATAATAATCTAACCCTCTCACCAATCCTTCATTTTCATAAAATGGAACATTTAATTCTCTCAAATAATCTTTTACTGTTTCATAATATTTTTTACTTTCTTCAGAAAGAAAGTCTTTTAATTTTGGTGCCATAGAAACAAGAATTTGATCATCTTCGTCTTTTGAATCTAAAATTCTTAAAGGATTTGTTTCTAAACGAGCTTGAGATTCTTCTGATAAATGCTGAGATTTATCAAAAAAGAAATCTCGTAATGCTTCCATATATGATTCTCTATTTTCTGCAGTTCCTAAGGTATTTATTTGAATATCAACCCTATCTGCAATATGCAAATCTTCTAAAATTTTATATGACATGTGAATTAATTGTGCATCAATTGATGCATCTTTAATTCCCAAAACTTCAAAATTCACTTGATGAAATTGCCGAAATCTCCCTTTTTGAGGTCTATCATATCGAAATTGAGGCTCAATAGAATATAATTGAACAGGTTGTGGTAGTGTGTGCATTCCATGCTCAATATATGCTCTCATTATTCCTGCGGTTGCTTCTGGTTTCAAAGTCATCAATTTTCCAGAACGACTTTCCATTGTAAACATTTCCTTACTTACCACATCTGAACTTTCCCCTAACGAACGAGAAAACACACCAGTTTCTTCCATTATAGGAGTTGTAATTCTTTTAAATCCAGATTGTCGCCCTCTATGTCGAACAGATTTTTTAATCATTGTATAATAATCTTGAAAATCTGGAAGCAAATCTTGAAAACCACGAAGTGTTTGAAACTTCTTTGGTTTTTTCTTTTCTTCTTCTATTTCATCTCCTTCAACATTTACATCTTCCGTATTATTCGCAGTATTTTCAGTCATAATTTTTTATAAAAAGTGTGTTTATTGTCAAATAAAAAGCATTTTTTTGCAAGATGTTTTGCTAAAAATAATATATTTCTATATAGTAAACTTGAAGTATGGTGAGGGAAGTATTTGTGAATAAACACAAAAGGAACGTCCGAGCTGATAGATACCAGTATTGCCTTCTAACGGAAGGGGCTTTGAAAAAAGTACGGAAAGTGCCACAGAGACGCAGCAATCTTGCATTTTTATGCTTGAGGATATGAAACGATTTGCTTTTGCAAATTTCTCATTAGTAATAATGATGAATGGTAAACCCCAATATTTCAGCAAGGTGGGATGGTGTATAAAAATTTTTATGGTACTATTTAAATTTTTATCACCCACTGCTCGATTTTATATGCAAATATAAAACTAGATAGATTCTTCTCTGAAAAACAGAACTCGGCGTATGATCCATACTTCACTTTTATAACACAACAAAAATATGATCTTTACAGATTTACCACTCGATAAAACAATTCAAAATGCAATTGCAGAAAAAGGATACACGCATGCAACTCCAATTCAAGAACAAGCCATATTACCCATTTTAAAAAGAAAAGATTTACTGGGATGTGCACAAACAGGAACAGGAAAGACTGCAGCATTTGCCATTCCAACACTTCAAATTTTACTAGAAGAACGAAACAAAGGAAACAATGGATCTGATTGGAGCGCATGGAAAAAACAAGGAATTAAATGCTTAATTGTAACCCCAACACGAGAACTTGCCATTCAAATTGATGAAAATATTAAAGAATACTCAAAAGGAACAGGACTCAAACATACTGTTATTTTTGGAGGAGTAAAACAACATTCTCAAGTTATTGCTTTAAAAAGAGGTGTTGATGTATTAACTGCAACACCAGGAAGATTATTAGATTTAATGAACCAAGGAATTATTAGCCTTAAAAATTTAAAAATATTCACACTTGACGAAGCAGACCGAATGCTCGATATGGGATTTGTACATGATGTAAAAAAAATAATTAAAGCATTACCAGAAAAACGACAATCATTGTTTTTTTCTGCAACAATGCCAGATTCTATTATATCTCTTGCAAAATCACTACTAAAAGACCCTATTCGCGTAACAGTTGCACCAGTTTCTTCAACTGCAGAAACGGTTGCTCAAAAATTATTTATGGTCGACACAGCAAATAAACAAAAACTATTACAAGACATATTATTTAACAGAAAAGTAAAATCTGTACTTGTTTTTACACGAACAAAACATAAGGCAAATAAAATTGCAGATTTTGTAAATGAAATTGGAGTTGGAGCCGCAGCAATTCATGGAAATAAATCACAAAATTTTAGACAAAATGCCTTAAAAGATTTTAAATCAGGAAAAATAAGAGTTCTTGTTGCAACTGATTTAGCCTCAAGAGGAATTGATATAGACCAACTTTCACATGTAATTAATTTTGAAATTCCAAATGAACCAGAAACATATGTTCATAGAATCGGAAGAACTGGTCGCGCTCAAAACAAAGGAATTGCTCTATCTTTTTGCGATGCCACAGAAGTTGCATATATAAATGATATTCAAAAATTAATTGGAAAAAAAATAAAAATTGACCAAGAACACGACTTTCATACAACTCATGAAATATCTAACACTGTAAAAAAACGTCAAAATTTTAAGAATTCTCAATATAGAGGACGAGGAGGTAGAAGTAGTAAAAATAGCCACAGTGAACGAAATTCTAAAAAAAGTGGATCTGGAAGAGGTGGAAGAAAACGATAATTTTTTTAATTTACACACTTTCCCTTACAGGAATATTATTTTTATCTAAATATTTTTTAAGATTTGGAATTTCAATTTCACCAAAATGAAAAACCGATGCAGCCAATGCAGCGGTTACTTTTGTTTTTTCAAAAACTTCTACAAAATCTTCTTTTTTCCCTGCTCCCCCACTTGCAATAATAGGAACATCTACTGCACTTTCCATCGCATTTAACATATCTATATCAAAGCCATTTTTAACCCCATCTCTATCCATAGAAGTCAATAAAATCTCTCCAGCTCCAAGATTTACACCTTTCATAGCCCATGCAACCAAGTCTAAACCTGTTTCTTTTTTTCCACCAGAAACAAAGACCTCCCAACCACTTTCTGTATTACCTGTTTTTTTTGCATCAATAGCCAAAACAACAGCCTGATTTCCAAATTCTTTTGCGATATCATTTATAATTTGCGGATTTCGTACTGCGGCAGAATTTATACCAACCTTATCAGCTCCAGAAAAAATAACTTTTTTTGCAGATTCCATCGAAGAAATTCCACCTCCAACTGTAAATGGAATAGAAATATTTTTAGCAAGATTTTTTACAAATGTAATCATGGTTTCTCGTCCATCATCTGTTGCAGAAATATCCAAAAAAACTAATTCATCTGCCCCCGAATTATCATAAACTTTTGCAAGCTCTATAGAATCACCAGCATCACGCAAATTTACAAAATTTACCCCTTTAACAGTTCGTCCATTTTTTACATCCAAACATGGGATAATTCTTTTTTTTAACATAATTTTTTTATATAAATTATAAATATTAAGAGTTTTATATTTATATACAGATTATCACAATTTTATTATAAAAAAAATTATAAAAAAAACTCAGAAGAATAAACTTCTGAGTTTTTTATATTTGAAAAACTTAATTTTTTGAAATTATTTAACTTCAACTGAAGCTCCTGCTTCTTCAAGTTTTGCCTTAAGAGCAGCAGCGTCATCTTTAGAGATTTTTTCTTTAACTGGAGCTGGAGCTCCGTCAACAACAGCTTTAGCCTCTTTAAGACCAAGACCTGTAACTTCTCGTACAGCTTTAATAACTCCGATTTTAGAAGAACCAGCAGCAGTGATGATAACATCAAACTCTGTTTGTTCTGCAGCAGCTTCTCCACCTGCAGCCCCTGCAGCAGCAGGTGCAGCAACAGCAGCAGCTGAAACTCCGAATACATCTTCCATGTTTTTAACAACAGCAGATAATTCAAGAACAGTAAGTTCTTTTACAAGGTCTAAGATTTTTTGTCCGTTAGCAGACAATTCTGGTAGTTCAGTAGTTTCTGACATAAGAATAATTTAAATAGTATAATATAATGTGCGAATAATTTTCAATAATTTGAAGATTATGCGTCTTTTTGCTCCGCAACTTGGTCAAGACATCGTACAAATCCTGAGATAAGATTGTTTCCAATTCCTACAAAATTTGAAAGAGGTGCTTGCATAGAACCAAGCATTTGAGCGTAAAGTTCTTCTTTAGAAGGTAATTTCGAAAGATTAACAATTTCTTGTGTTCCAAGAAATTCTCCATCTACGATACCTGCAACAAGTTCAAGATTTGGGTTCTTTTTAGCGAAGGTAGCGATTGCTTTTGCTCCGACAACTTCATCTTCTGAAGAAACGGCAGCACCAACGGCTCCATCTAAAATAGAAAGGTCAAATCCCTCAATTCCATTACTTTCAGCTGCTTTTTTAAACAATGTTTTTTTAGCAACAGTAAAGGTAACGTTTTCTTCTCGCAAAGCTGCTCGAAGATTTTTTGAATCAGCAACTGTAAGTCCTTTGTTTTTAGCAAAAACAATAGACTTAGCAGAACCAAATGATTCCGTTAAAGCGTTTAAAACTTCTTCTTTTTTTGATCGTGATATAGCCATATTATATTCCAACCCCCATTTTGTCTGTCATGCAGAAAGTGTTTAAAGTGTAATGCGCATGAATAAAAAAACTCGTCTCTATTTGCGCTAGTAAAAGTGCAATTGAAAGACGAGTTTCTATAAAAAAATTTTCAAATCGAATTCGATTATAGTCTCGGCGGGGCTTATAACTTTATCCAAAAGATAAAATGCCTGCTGTCTTCAACGCTAAAAGAGTGTAATAAACTTAGTATAAATAAATCAAGAGGTTTTTTTGTATTTTATGATAATACCTTTGCTAATATGGCGGTCATAAAAGTGCATCAATCTTTTTAATATATAACTAAAATTGGTGCATATACAGATGAAATACAATAATAATATTTATTATACTGTTATTTTTTTCACAATTTTTTCTACAATTGGTCTCACAATTAAAATTACACAAAATGCAATTGGTGTTACTTTCACAAATGCATTCATCCAAAAATTTACAAAATTATCGGGAAATCCAATATTTATAAGCGTTACAATTCCACTCATTAAAAATCCCATCATTATTGACATAATTACACCACCGAGTAATGGAGCATATTTTTTTTGTATTTTTTTCATAGGTTTTCTATGGTAAAGAATTTATCTGTGTTCCAGTGTCCGTTCCCCCTGCCATACAAATTAATATAGGATTTTCTTTTATAAAAGTGATGTCTGCCTTGGAGGGCATAGAAAATTTACGTTAAATCATTTGCATCGACATTATATCCAGCACTCTTTAATTCTTTCACCAATTTAAGTTTCCAATCTCCATTATCCATTGAAGAATAAACAACTCCACCTATATCACTAGGTGTTTCAATGTTCCCTTTTACAAAAGTTGCAACATTAGCCCTTCCTAATTTTCCCATGAAAAAGCCATGTTCTAGTACAAGATTTTGTCTTGCTCTATTTTTTAAATTATTTTTATCTTTTCCTCCAACATCACAAGCGGTATATAAAATTATAGCAAACCCAACATCAGAATAATCTTCTATTTTTTCAATAATCGTACTTCCAGAACTCGCTTTCTCATGAAGAATTACAGCTTCTAATTTTAATTTTTCAAGAACTCTTGCCATTTCAATTTTTACAGCATCATCATGGCCATGAACAATAAATACTTTTGTTTTATTTACACCTAAAACAGAAGCATCTTCATTCT
>CAZDZQ010000036.1:0-15875 GCA_964509985.1 uncultured Candidatus Peribacteria bacterium | reverse complement strand
TTCTAAATCTGCAATAGAGCGAGCCACTTTTAAAATTCGATGATAACTTCGTGCAGAAAGTCCAAATTGTGTAACCGCATGATTCAACAACATTTTTGAATCATCTGATAATTCACAAAAAACTTTTATTTCATCTGGACCCATTTCTGAATTTGATGTGATATTAACAAAATCATTAAATCTTTTTGTTTGAATATCTCGTGCTTTTTGTACACGCAATAAAATATCAACTGAAGACTCTGAGGTTTCTGTATTTTGCAATTTATCAAATTTTACGGGGGAAATATCTATATGCAAATCTATTCGGTCTAAAAGAGGACCTGATAGTTTTTTTTGATATTTTTGAATTTGTTGAGGAGAACATGAACATTCTCTATCTGACTCTGGAACATTATAATACCCACAAGGACATGGATTCATTGCAGCTATAAGAGAAAAATGAGCTGGAAATTCGGTTGTTCCACTTGCCCTAGAAACTGTTATTTTTCTATCTTCTAAAGGCTGACGCAATACTTCTAAAACACTTCCTGGAAATTCTGCAATTTCATCCATAAATAAAACACCTCTATGTGCCAAAGAAATTTCTCCAGGTTTTGGATTTCGTCCTCCTCCCACAATAGAAACACTTGAAGCTGTATGATGAACAGATCTATATGGTCTTTGTGTTAAAAGTGGTGTATCACTTGGTAACAATCCTGCAATAGAATATATTTCAGAAACTTCAAAAGCTTCTTGTCTTACCATTCTTGGTAAAATACTTGGAAATGCTTTTGCCATAAATGTTTTTCCACTTCCCGGTGAACCATTCATTAAAACATTATGAGAACCTGCTGCTGCTATTTCTAAAGCTCTTTTTGCTTGTTCTTGTCCAACAATACTTGAAAAATCTACAGGAAATTTTAAATTTTCATTTGAAAATAATTCTTCTTCCGATAAAAAAGGCTCTTTTTTTATGAGTTTATCACCATTTAAATGCTCTATTATTTCTTTTAAATTTTCTGCACCGTATACATTTAATCCCTCTACCAGAGCAGCCTCTTTTGCATTTTCTTTTGGAACAAAGACGGTAGTTATAGCATTTTTATTAGCATGTGAAACAATAGGTAAAACACCTGAAACAGATCGCAATCGACCATCTAAAGCAAGTTCTCCCAAGAAAATAGTGGAGTCTGAATTTTCCAAATTTTTCATTTGCTCACTTGCAATTAAAACTCCAATTGCTATTGGTAAATCAAAAGATGGACCAGATTTTTTGATATCAGCAGGAGCTAAATTTACAGTAATTCTATTAGGAGGAAAAGAATATTTAGAATTTCTAATAGCACTAAATACTCTTTGTTTTGATTCTTGAACTGCAGTGTCTCCTAATCCAACGATATTAAACTTTGGCATTCCTCGTGAAACATCTGTTTCAACTTCTATAGAAAGGCAGTCCATACCTACCACTGTCATTGAATTTACTTTTGAAAGCATAAAAGTTTTATAAATATTTTAAAATTATCTGAATTATTATTTAAAGTATATCTTTTTTTTTAAGATAAATAAATATCTGACAAAAAGTTTTTTTATATACTAATTTTTACTTCTAATATTTCAAATTACGTAAATATTATTTGTGTGTATTTATTATTACTTATTAAATATATATATATAAAACTAATAATAATAATACAGGGTACTAGATTTTTATTTAAATTAAGTTAAAATATTAAAAACTAAAAAACTAAAAAACACTTTTATATAAGCTTTAATATAAAAAAACTAAAACTATCAAGATAGCTTTAGTTTTTTTTAAACCCTTATAAATGACTATATTCAAATGATTTTTAATTATTTAAAGTTTTTCATAAAAACATGTGAATAACTTGTTAATAACTAATTTTTATTTTCTCTAATATCTAGCTCTACATTGGTCTTAATAGGCTTAATAAAGGCATTTTCTTTAATGTTTTTTTGTAAAAACAAATGTGGATAACTCCAACAATTTTTACCCACACATATTCCAGGAGCAAATGATGTATTTATCCCAAACTTAGAGTCAGAACCACAAAATATTCCTAATTTTGTTTTTCCACTGTTTACTCCTTGGTTTTTCACCAAAACAAACACTTCTCCACAGTCATGACGAAGATTTCCCGTTCTACAGCCCGCCCCGAAGTTTACGTTGTTATCCACAACGCTATCTCCAATATAAGATTGATGGGTAAAAACATTATTCCTTAGGTAACTTCTCGCTATTTCTGTTCCTTGACCAATACAACAATTTTCTCCAATATGAGAATCTCTAATAAGGGAGTGATTTCCTATTATAGAATTTTTTCCAATAAAACATGGACCAGATATAACAGCAAAATCAAATATTTTTACGCCTTCTTCTATTATAATATTTCCATTAGAGCAGTTTAGAACAGCATTTTCAGAAATAAAACAGTTTTCATTTGTTTCTATACTATATGTATTAATATTTTTATTATTTTGAGTTTTAAACATAAAATTTTGCATATCTAATATATGCCAAGGATATTTTAAAGCCTGCCACAAGCCATTATATTCAATAGATTTTACAAATTTTTTCTTTTTTTCTTCTGTTATATTTTCAGTTCCAGTATTTATTAATTCTTGAATCATGAGTTCATATGCGTCATCTTCACTATTATTTACTATTTTTAAAAGTTCAAAAACTTTTTTGGAATCTTTAAACCAATGAATTACTAAATTTATAATATTTGAAGGTTCATTTCCTTCTCCAGGTTTTTCTATAATTTTCTTCACATTTTTTTCACTATCTATTTCGAGATATCCACCAGGAAAATAGTTATCCACGACTTTTCCACAGAGTTTTCCACATATTTGTGAAGAAGTATCCTTTTCAAGAAAATCGGTAAGAAACCAGTTCTCAACCATATCATTAGAACTAATAATTAAAATATTATTTTTTTTGTTGAAAACTTTTTCTACAGATAAAACCCCATCTTTCATACCGTTTGAAAGATTTTCTTGAATAGTGCAAGTGATTTTTTTTTGAAATTTCTGAAAATCAGAAAAATATTCAGAAATTTCTGACTCAATTTGTTGTTTATTTTCTAAATTTGTTACAACAAAAATTTCATTTATAGTTTTTTGTGAAAGCAAATTTTCCATTTGATACCGAAAAATAGATTTTCCAAAAAATTCAAACATAAATTTATTGGAAAATGGAAACATTCGAGATGATGTTCCAGAGCATAAAAGAACAGCTGAAGTATTAGGTTTTGTCATAAAATATGTAAATTATATATGTTTGTATTGAGTATATCCTATTTTAATTATTTTTTGAGTATTAACTTTCCGTATTGTTGGATATGATTTTTTAAATTTAAATTTTCAAGATTTTTTAGAGATACAACATCAAAAAAAAGAGGAGTAGATATTTTTTCTTCTAGGTCTTCATGTAAACGAGCAACTGTATTAAAACCAACATTTTCTCCGTTTATAGCAATATCAATATCAGAAACTTTTTTAAAATTCCCTATAGCACGAGAACCAAAAATTTTAGCTTCTGTAAATTCTGGAAATTCTTTTATTTTAAACTGAATTTGTTCTAAAACTTTTTGACTAATTCCAAATTCAGTAATTGTATTATTTTCTGTCATTTAAAAATTGTATAAAGTTTTGTATTTGCTTCTAGTGCTATTTCTTCTTGGTATGTATGAGTAAGTAAATTTCTTTTTTCTAACATATCTATCCAAATTTCTCCGTTTTGAATATATTCAAGTGCAAAACTTTGTTTTATTACTTCTCTTGGTGATTTAGCAATAATTCCATCTGTTTCTAAAACATCTTTCATTGTTTTCTATGCAAGTTCGAATGTAAATTCAAAAGCTTGTATAATTCCTTGTACTTCAATCTCATTTGGATCATCTATTTCTATACCAAATTTAAGTTGCTTAAATGCTTTTTGTAAGTTTTCAAATCTTTGATGCCAACGGATATTTTTCAAATTATTCATTTTTAGTATTAACCAAATTTTATAATAATATTATACAGAATATATTGAGTAGTGTACATTTTTAAATTTTCAAGATTTTTTGTTTATTAATGGAAGAATTTTTATTAAATATTTATCATCTAAAACAAGATTTGGATGATCTGCTAAAAATGTTTGTATTGCATTTGATGAATTTCTACCAAGTCCTCCATCAATTTCTCCTTTATAATACCCCATGAGTTTTAATTGAATTTGTAAAACTCTATTTTTAAGATTTTGAATTTTTTCTTTGTTTATAAATTTTTTATCTTCTAAGTTTTTAATTTGAAAAATAAATCCTTTTAATACTCCAATTGCTATTTGTTTATTTGGGTATTTTGTTAAGAACTCATCATTTAGCTTAGATTTCAGATTTTCTATAATTTTTATATCTGTTGTTTCTATAGAATTAAATAAATTAGTTTCTAATTTTTTTATATTTTCTTTGTAAAAATTAATAATATTTTGAATATCAGATTTTGCTAATTGTTTATTTTTTATATTTCCAATAGCACTTATTTTATTTAATGCTTTTCTAGAATTCACTCCAAAGAATCCATCAATAATACCATCATACAGTTTTAAATCTTTTAAAAATTGTTGAATAATTTTTGCTGAATTTTTATTTTTTAAATTTATTATAAAATTATCAGGTTTATTTTTAATGATATTTTCTAAACTCATAATAATTTGTTCTGTTGTAATTTTTTCATTTTTATTACTATAAAAAATTTCTTGTTGATCTAAAAAATGAATCATTTTGTTGTTATTTTTCTGTACTGTTTTTAATGAATTTAATGCATCTATTGACGAACCTAAATAATTCCCCATTTGCAAACGATTTAAATCTGTAATTTTATCAGAATTTAGCTTTAAAGAAATATCTTTATTTGTTTCTCGTAACGCTTTAAATAATATTGTAAAAAATTGTGTATTTTTAGTTGATATATTATTTCCACTTTCTAAGCTTTTTTGTGCTAAAAATAATGCATTTGATTTTGGATTATTTTCAGATGTTTTCATTTCAAATTCTACTTTTTTAAAAAAGTTTTTTAATTTTTCTTCATCTGTATTTCCGTCAATGTCATATTTTATTTTGTCTAAAATTTTTTGTTTTATATTGTTTGTTTCAGGAGTATCTTTTTGTAAAAATTCAACAATTTTTTTTATCATTTCTATAATTCTAATTTTTCCTTTTTCTGAAGGACCTACAATTTCATCATTCATAGACAGAATTTTGTTAGGCAAAAAATTTGGAAGAAAACCATCTTTCTTTTCTATTAATGCTTTAGTTTTTTTATCAATTTTTTTGTAAACATCTGTCAATTTATACTTATTTACAATATCATCTAAAATATTTACAGTTAGGGATTGAGCATCTGCAACAGGAGAAGACCAAGAGTTTATAATATGATTATACACTTGTCTGTTTGAAATTTTTTCTCCTTTTATTTTTGCATTTCCTAGTTGTGTATTTATAGATGAATACATTGTATTCATATGCGAAATTGCCATGATAGCTCCAGCTTGTGGATATTTTTCATAGAATCGAACCAGTGTTGATTTAAGAATATTATAACTCTTTTTGTTGTTTTTGGTAATATTTTTTAGTACTGTTTTAAGTTGTTTTAAATCTTGTAAAAATTCTTGAGATTGTAATGATATATTCTTTTTATTTTTTTGTAATTTATTTATTTCTTTTAAAAGAGTTTCAGTTTTTTCTAAAACAATATTTGTATTAAGTTTTATATTTTGAATTTCTGGTTTTATTATTGGTATTTTAACCTGCCATCTTCCTGCAGATGCAGTATTTGTTAAGTTTGCATGTGCAGAATCTAATGTATTCATTGCAAATGTCATAATATTGTTTAGTGTTGAAGTTTCTTTTCCTCTTTTTTTCAATAAATATTCTTTTCCCCACGCTGTTTCTCGCATCCATATTAAAATTAACGCACGCATTTTTTCGGCATTTCTTCCAGATATTTCAAATAATTCTGCTTCTGACAGAGGATATCCCAATTTATTTTTTAATATATCCCAAGGAATTTCTTGAAAAACTTCTTTTGTTTTTTTTATATCTTGTTTTTTTTCTATAAATTCTGCTTTTCTTAAATTTACAACCAATGCTTCTAAATGTTTTTTAGTAAAGAAAATGGTCGATTTATACAGAAAAAATTGAGAAAAAATTTCATTTTGATTTATATTTGAATATTTTAGAGTTTCATCTATTACAGCATCAAAATATGAATGTTTGTTAAAATCTCCCATACTTTGAAGAAAAATATAAAATTCTTTTTGCACTAATGGTTTTGAAAGATCTATACCAGAAATATTTAATCCAGCTTGTTCTGCTTTTTTTAAAAAAGCTTCTATTAAATCTTTTGTAGATTTGATAGCATTTCCTTCTTCTGTTTCTCCAATTTTTACAAAACCTGTTCCAGTTTCTATATGTTTATATTTTTTTATCAATTCTTCATTGTGTTGTTTTACTGCTTTTTCTAAATCTTCTCTTGAGTTAAATATAGGGATTTTGGAGTGTTTTGTTACTCCAGACATTCGAAAAAACTGAGCATAAAAAGCTTGTGTTTCAAAATATAATGGTGAATATTTTTTTATTTTTGGTTCAATCTTTTGTAGAATTAATTTATTTTTTATAGTGTCATAATATCTTCCATTTATAATACTTCTCTCTTTTGAAGATATTTTTCTAGGAATTTTTTTGGGTGCAAAAAAAGAAGTAGCAATTTTGTTATATGTTTTATTATTAAAAGGAATGCTTTCTAGAGTTTTATATGAAATGTCTACACCATTCATTACAGAGTTGTAAGTTTTTTCATCTTGTTCCAATTTATCAGTATGAATTTGTCCAGCCTGCACAAATGTATACATTGCTTTATTTCCTGAATATGTAGACATTCTAAAAGCAAAAAATGCTTTTTTAACACTTCCTCCAATTTCATCACTCATTCCAAGTCCTTTAATTGTAATATTTCCAGAAAGTTTTGTATTTAATCCTATTTCTTTAACTGGTTTTTCTACAATGTTTCCAGTTTCATCTGTATAAGAAATTTTTAAATCAGCAATAAGCGGCGAGTTTATATCTAGTTTAACACCTTTTCCTTCTGCATTTATGTGTCTATTGCTATTCCACAAATCTGTTAAAATATTTTTTAGAGGACTATTTCTTGCTTGTGTATTTCTAGAAAAATTATTTTCAAGTGCAAAAACATGAGAATTTGCAGTTGGTTTATATTGTACTTTTATGTTTCCAAATCTATCTTTTGTTTTATTTTTATAGTCTTGTTTTGCTCTAGTTAATAAACCATTTGGTCTATCTGTAGCAGTTCGTAAAAAATGAACACCTAAAATTATAGGTATGTTTGAGTCTTCAAATGCTTGTTTAATTTTTTGATAATGTTCTGAAAGGTGAGATGTATACAAAGAATTATAATTTGCTTTTTCTATTTTATATTTATTATTTTTTGCTGTAATTTCTTTTATTAATCCTCCTTTTAATAAATTTTCAATCATAGTCCATGCATCTCCTGCAATCACTCTTCCTGCAGGTAAATTCAATTTAGAATTTAAATATTTTGCAACAAATTCAGCACAATGTACCCCTTTCATTCCTTTAAAATAATTTCCTATTTTACCAAATGTAATATTAGTTCTAAATTCATCGTCTGTAGATTCAGAATTTATTTGAAATTTTCCTGTTTTAAGAATAGGTATTGTTCCTCCTCTCTCTTTATATTCTTGTAAAGCGTCTATAATAATATCTTTATTTTCTTTTACAATTTCTCTGCTTTGTTTTTCTCTTTCTTGAATTAAATGGATTTTTGTAGGGATTATTTCTCCTTTATCATCGACTATAGATTTTCGTGCTTCTTCAATTTTTGGTGCTAATAATTCTGGAATTTTTTCTCCATTTTTTAAATTTACAATTACAAGAGGCGAATAATAAAAAAGCACTTTATTTGTTTTATTTCCGTTTTCGTCTCTTCCATAAATTGGTTCTTTTCTAAAAAGCGTTTTATTTTTAATTTTTTCTCTTAGTTCTGCAACGCTGGTAATTGTAGTATTTTTAGATAAAATTTCTGCAATTTTTTCTCTGTTTTTTGGTGGGATATTTATTCCTAAATTTGAAAAATATGTATTTACAAATGTTTCTGTAATATTTGTTTCATTTGTTTTGGAAAGCAATAAAATAGCATAATCTTGAATATGAATATCAATATTGTTTTGATATTTTTTGTATACTTCATCGCTTATTTCATTATTATTTCTAAAATTTTCTAGTCTTGTTTTTTCTGATAATAAAGCCCGAATAGCGTTTTGTGCATCTGGGATATTTTCATTTTTTAAAATTGATAATTTTAAGGTAAATATTTTTTTTAGTTCTTGTTTTGGTTGTTGTTCTATTTTTTCTATAATTTTTTGTTTTTCTAAAGTTTTTTTCTCTTCTTGCTCTTTTTGCTTCTCTTGTTCTCTTTTTATTTTATCTTCTTTTTCTTTTATAAAATTTTTTTCAATTTTTGCAAATTCTTGAAATTGTTTATATATTTTTGAAAATTCTTTATCTGAGCTTAATCCTAAATTATATAAAACTTTAAGTTTTTTTATATATTCAGTAGCTCCTTTTTTACTTTCAGAGTTTTCAAGTTCTGTTTTTTTATTTAAAATTTTATTTTCATTTTGTGCAAAAATTTTCTGAAGTTCTCGCATTGCTTCAGGTGTTGTTGTTACCGATTCATTTGAATCAAAAGAAGACATTTTTTATTTAAAATTTAAACTTCCAGCTTTATTTTTTACATCTGTAGCTGTTATTGTTGTACTTGTGTCATGTTTTTTCTGTTCTGTAGCTGTGGTTGTATCTGTTTTACTAGCCCTTTCTTTTATTTCTTTTTTAAAAATTTCTTTTCTTAATTGTTGTGTTTCTGCTTCTTTATCAGCTTCTTTTATGAAATATTTAGCCCATTTTGAAATTTTGTTTATTTGGGCTTGTTGTTCTGGTGTTAAAGTTGATTTATCTAAATTTTTAATATTATTTTCATAAGCTTTAAAAACAGCATAATATGAAGATTTTTCGGAATATCGAGTTTTTCCATTTTCATTTATACCATTTTCAAAAAGGTTAATAAGTTGATCTGCTGTTAATGTTCCTTTAAATAACCCTTCTTTTAACTCTTCTGTATATACTGAATCTTCTAACTCTTCTAACTCTTCTGTATATGCTGAATCTTCTAACTCTTCTATATATTCTAAATCTTCTATATATTCTAAATCTTCTATATATTCTGAATTTCTATTATAATAATCATTATTTATTGGTGTATCTAGTTCTCTTAGCTCATTTGTATTATTTTGAATTGCAGTGCTATTAAATGCATTTTGTTCAAAAATATCATCAGCATTATATGCATATTCATCTTTGTCATCTTCAATCCAAGTAATTCCTCCTTCTTTTACAATCTTATCTCCAATTAATTTCTTTTTTTCAAAAGAAGCATCTAAATCTTTTTTTAATTTTGATAAATGTTCTTGTGTAATTTTTTCTACTGCAGATGTTTTTTTTGATATTTCTTCTAATTTTTTTTGAGAGCCTGGAAGTATAGCTGTGCAATGATTTCCTGTACAGGCTGAACCTACTGGCAGATTACTTATTGAAGAACTCCAGTCAAAAATAATTCTTGATTCTTGCTTTATCAAAACGTTTTTTTGAAAACCAATACTTGTTAAAAAATTTGTATTCATATTATTTGTTTATTTATTTTATATTGTTTATATATTAAAAATATATTTCAGATGATTATATCATAAATATTCTCTTGACCACAATAGTAAAAAATTTGTAATATGTTTCGGCATTTATAAAAATGGGGCCTTAGCTCAGCTGGCTAGAGCGCCTGCCTTGCACGCAGGAGGTCAACGGTTCGACTCCGTTAGGCTCCACCAAAGATGAATTGCAGAAAAAGAAGAAAATTTAATTATTTTCTTCTTTTTTTTTATTATCTTTTATTTTGTTTTGTGATAGTATAAAAATAGATTTTTCTCTTATGCTTTTTATGCTAATTATGCTAAAAAAAACTGTTAAAAAATGTCTTACTTTTCTTTTGTTAAGCTCTTTGTTTTTTTCAGGAGGTGTATTTGCAGAAGAAACTAAAGGGGATTTGTATTTTATAGAAAATTCTTTATCTTCAAGTCCTGTAACTCCTTTGGTGTATCAAAAAACACGATTATATTTACAGGTTGGAAATACAGATAACACAGATAAAAAAGGAGTTGTAAGAGCATTTGATATTACAGAAAGTAAGCGTGTTGAGGTAGAACAAACATTTACAACTGTAGAGGGAAGAAATACCGATTTATATTGGGATTTTGCACCAACGGCTTCTGGTGTGCATGAAATTGCATTCAGGATTATTCCTTGGGATGAAAATGCAGATACGAATAAAGACAACAATAAAGTTATAAAAAAAATCTTTGTAGATTTAGATTTTGACAAAGATGGAATTGGTGATCAAGATGATAGAGATGATGATAATGATGGTGTATTAGATGGAAATGATGACTTTCCATATAATTCTAAAGAATCAAGAGATTTTGATAAAGATGGAATTGGTGATAATGCAGATGAAGATGATGATAATGATGGAATTTTAGATATAGATGATAAATTTCCAAATGATCCAGCAGAATCATCAGATACAGATGGTGATAAAATAGGAGATAATGTAGATGATGATGATGATAATGATGGCGTTTTAGATGAACAAGAAATTCGAAATGGAACAGATCCATTAAAAAAAGATACTGATGGTGATGGTATAGATGATGGTGCGGATAGTTATCCTACAGATAGTCGTTATACGAAAGATACGGATAGTGATGGAATTCCAAATGCAGAAGATACTGATGATGATAGTGATGGAGTTGTGGATACAGAAGATAAATTTCCAGAAGATAAAAATGAGTGGAAAGATTCTGATAATGACGGTTTAGGAGATTTTGCAGATGAAGATGATGATAATGACGGGGTTTCAGATTTAAAAGAATTGGAGCTTGGAACAAACCCATTAGACTCTGATTCTGATGATGATGGTGTTGATGATAATAATGATGTATTTCCTTTAAATAATAAAGAGTCAAAAGATTCTGATGGTGATGGTCTTGGTGATAATGCAGATTTAAATGATGAAAATAAAGGACCGGTTATTCATTTATCTCAAGAGCCTCCATATAATGTATTAAGAAATGAAGTTTTTACATTATCAGCACAAAATTCTGAAGATCCTGATAGTGAAGACGATTTACAATTTTTGTGGGAAATTTCAGAAAAAGATGATTCTTATGTTTTGATTTCAAGTGATAAGCCAGATTTAGTTGCAAGATATCCAGCAGTTGGAAATTTTGATGTAAAATTAACAGTTATAGATGAAGCAAAAGAATCAAGAGTTTTAACTCTTCCTGTTACGGTTCAATGGTCGTCTTGGGATAAATATGCATTTTTAGCAGGATTTTTTCTTCTTATTTTAATTATTTTATATCTTGTATTTAGAAAGAAAAAAAATAATAAAAAATAATTAATAAAAAAAATGTTTATAGTTTTTGAAGGTACAGATGGTTCTGGAACATCAACACAGGCAAAAATACTTGCAGAAAATTTAGCAAAAAAAGGATTAAAAGTTTTTAAAACAGCTGAGCCTTCTTCTGATTTTTTAGGAAAAATATTGCGTGAAACATTGCAAAAAAAACATGAACTTTCTCCAAAAGCATTTCAATTATTATTTTTTGCAGATAGAGAACAACACGTACAAAACGAAGTTTTACCAGCTCTTGCACGAGGTGAAATTGTAATTTGTGAGCGGTATAATTGGAGTTCTATAGCTTTTGGGGTAAGTGAAAATGTAGATAGAAATTTTTTAGAAAATCTATCTTCTGCTTTTTTAGAACCAGACCATACTTTTTTTATGAATATTTCTGCAGAAAAATCATTAGAGAGGGTTATTTTACGAGGAGAAAAGCTAGAACATTTTGAAACATCAGAAAAACTAAAAATTGTTCAAGAGGTAATGTTAAACTTGGCAGAGCGTTCTGCATTCACAAAAAGATCAAGTATATTAAATGCAACAGATTCTATTGAAGCTATTGCAAAAAATATTGAAATGATAGTAAGTCCTATTATTACTCCCCTCTCCAAAAAACTCTAGCCCATGATTTTTTATTGCTTACTCTTCCGTCTCCTAAAAATACAGAAGTAAGTTTTTCAAATCGTCTCAATTCTTTTTCATATCGGCTAATAGCTCGTGGAATAGAAAAATCATCAAAATCATTTTGAAATAATTTTCGTCGTTCTTGTAAGAATGGATGTTTGGGTGCATCAAACATCGGTTTTGCTATAATAAGTTTTGTAAAATTTGCATCTTCGGCTCGCAAAATATCTAAATGTCGTGGTGTTGCAATCACAATTTTTTTTGCATTGTCTAAAATTCGAACTCGCATTTTTCCCATGCTTCCATTTCCTTGTGCCAAAATTTTATAATTATTTTGTTTTGCAATTTCTTGAATTTCTTCATTTACACTTTCCACCACTTTTTTAGAGTTTACAGATACAATAATGTTTTCATTGCTTTTCATAAATTCTGCAAGAACCTCACAAATTTCTTTTGGGGTAGATGTTCGTGAATATGTTGGGGTTTGAAAATCTGAAAAAATTTCTTTTTCGCATGCAAAATCTTTGGTATTTTCTGGAACTTGAAAAGAAAAAGTTAATTCATTGTTTTGTTTTCTTGGAAAAGTTGAACCCATTACAATAGTATTGGTGTCTAATATTTTATTTGAAAATTCTGAAATATTTATAGGAAGGGCAGAAAATGCCAATTCGTTATTTGAAAATAATTCTATTTGAAAAAATAAATTTGAATCTATTTTTGTTGAAAAATAAATTTGAAAATCTTCTCTGTTTACAATTTCTGGGTTTACAGATTTTTCATCTTCGTCTAATAGGTTTTTTATTTGAATCCAAATTTGTGGAAATTTGTTTATGTATTTTGCTTGCTTAAATGGAATTTGTAATGTGTATTCATTTTCTTTTTTGTCTTCTCTTAAAATTTTAGAAAGAGACTCTAAAAGGGTTTTTAAAATATAGTTTTTATTATTTTTGTCTAGATTGTCTATATTGTCATCGTCTAGATTTGTTTCTTCTTTCCAGTTTTTTACATAAATTTTATGCGTATATAAATTTGTAATATAGTCTTCTATATTTTCTCCGGCTAAAATAATTTTAACAGTATTTTCTGGAATTTTTTCAAGAGATGAAAATGGTACAAAAAGACTTCCAAATTCTGGAGAAATTTCTATATTCGTATCTTTTGTGTATAAATTTTTTCCAACGGTTAATTCTTCTCGCATAAATCGAAGAGAATTTTCTTGATGTAATTCTTTTGCTCTTTCTGTTTTTATAAATACAACTTCTTCTTCTCTGCTTGAAAATCCATTTTTATGTTCTTCTACAAATTGTTGATATTTTTTTTCATCAATTCTTTTTTGTGCAGGAGTTATAAAAATTCTAAATTCATCAAATCCTAAATCTTTTTGCATTGCATTATACAAATTTTTGTACACACCAATTTTATCATCTGGATACACAAATGCAATTGGCGTTCCTGTTGCTTCTGCCCAAGAAACAAATGGTAAAATATTTCTATCTGATAATTTAGTTTCCCAAAAAATAACATTTTCATTTTTTTGTTGAGCTTCGCAAATAGTATTTAAATTTTCTAAATCTGCAGTTTTCATGTTCCATTTTTGTACATGTTGTGGAAGATTTGATTTTGGTATAGATTTTTTAATACATATATTTTTCTTTTTTTCTACTTCTTCAAAAAAATATTTTTCGGGTAAGTGTTCAAAATTTGTTTTTTGAGAAATCGTTTTTGTAAATTCTTCAGAAAAATTATGAGCCCAAACCGTTTCCATCAATGCATATAATTCAATGTTTGCCTCTACATCACTCATGGCTCTGTGGGCAGATTCATGAACAAGTCCGTATTTTTCAGATAAAATTTCTAATGCATGACTTTCTTCACTATTTCCAAGAACAAGTAAAGAGAGTAAAAAAGTATCAATTTCTTTATTTTTTATTTCTGCACCTTTTGCATTTAGAAAACCCGTATCAAATTGAATATTGTGTCCAGTTATAATATCGTCATCTTTTAAAAATGCTGATATTTCTTTAATTGCTTGAGTTATAGAGATCCCCTCTTGTTCACACATTTCTGGAGAAATATTGGTAAGTCTTTGTACAAAAGGTGAAATTTCTTTTCCTTCTGGAAGTTTTACCAATGTTTGGTATTTATCTATAATATTTTTTCCATCCCATCGTGCTGCTGCAATTTCAATAATTACATCTTCTTCGTTATTGAATCCTGTTGTTTCTAAGTCTAAAAATAAAAGCATTTTTGTTGTATAAATATTCTTGTATATATTTAGTGTATAAAAAAACTATACATATATATAGTGTATATATGTATAATTTTTTATTTATTTTAATTTAATATCCAACTTCTACAAGTTCGGATTGTAAAATAAGTCTATTTTTTGCTGTTCCAACGGGGGTGCAAGTCATAAGAGTAGATGTTTTTTTTGTATAATCTTGATCTAATACAGAAACATCGCTTGGTGGTACTACTTTTCTTGTAGTAATAATATATTTATATTTTTTTCCTTTATCAAAAACAAAATATTCATCACCTTCTTCTAGGTTGTGCAATGCTGCAAAAACATCTTTATATTTTCCGTTATCCCAAGGGTAATATGATGAATGTCCAGTAATAAAAAGATTTCCATTTTGGCCAGGTTCGGCAGTTCCGGGATAATGAACAACTCCATCTTTTAGCATTTTTTGAACATCTGCTTCAAAATCTGAAAATTTTCCATTTTCTAAATTTATAGGATCCACTTCTAATATAGGTATATTTTTGGCAATTTTTGGTATAATAATTCTTCTATCTGGTGGGGTTATTGTTAAAAATTGATTTATATCAAGTTTTTGAGATGTGTCTTTGATTCCTGCAACAGGAAGAGATTCAATATTTTTAAAAGGATTTTCTGTTTTTTCAAGTAGATTTGAAACAGAATCTTGTTGTGTTGAAAAAGAAATAGGGTTTAATATATTTTCGTATTGCGATATAAATCCGGGAGCACGAAGTGTAAATGTTCCAATTATAAAAATACCAGCAACCAATCCAAATATTTTTATCCATTCTTTTGTTTCTGTTATAAAAGAATTTTGTTCGTTTTTAATTTCTTTAATTTTTGTGATTCTTTTTATCTCTGTTTTTTTCTGTTTTTCAAAAATAAGTCTTTCTTTTTTTTCTCTTTCTGCTGTAATAGCATTTATAATTCTTTGTTTTTTATAATTTTTATATTTTTCAGAAATTAAATTTTTACTACTTTTAAGATAATTTTGAAAAAAGTCATGTGTTTTGGCTGTATAATTTGAAACAAAGCTTGCGTAAGAGTTGAATTCTTTTATAATTCCCCTCTTCATTTCTTGTCTTTTTTTGTTTTTTTCAAAATATTGTTGAGTGTTTTTAAGTTTTTGAGTTTTAAAATGGTCTTTTTTTTCTTCTAAAAAATTATCTATTTCTAATATTTCATCATGTTTTGAGTATCTTTCTGGAGATTTTTCCCACAAATCTGGTAAGAAAATTCTTTGAAATGATGGTCTTTCCTTTAATCGCGATAGTCTGTTTTTTCCAGTTCCTCGGTTTTGGCTTTCTAAAATGTTTTCAAGTTTTATTGTTTTTTTGTTGTTTTGAATTATTTGGTTAAAACTTGCAAGGTCTTCTATTGTTTGTGTTTGTTT
>CAZDZQ010000035.1:0-18366 GCA_964509985.1 uncultured Candidatus Peribacteria bacterium | reverse complement strand
TAATAATTTAGATTTTACATCTTTTGACATTGTTAAAGATGCAAGACCTCCGTAAATTGTATAATCTTTATAAATTGGAAAAAGTTTTTTGAAATTTTCTACTTTTTTTTCTAGTGCATTTACATCTTCGGGGTGAGCTTTTACTTTCACTTCTATTACCGCTATTGCGTTTCCGTTTGTCATTATTATGTCGTATTCTTCTTCTATTCCATCTCGTTCTTTTTCCCAATTTCTTCCTATATCGTCATAATGTAAAGCTCCAAGGGTTCGTGTTTTGGAAAATGAACTATAAAAAAACTCTTCGGCTATTTCTCCGTTATTATTAGACATATTTCCGTACAGTTTTCCTAATTTGTTGAGTTTTCTGTCGGTTTCAGCAAATTTTTCAGATAAGAATTTATCGGTTTCAGCAAATTTTGCAGATAAAAATCTGTCAGTTTCTTTCATTTGCTCGTCGGTTTGGGCTTGCTGTTCTCGTAATTCTGCAAACATTTTAAATAATATTTCTGGAGAATATGGGTTGTCTTGGTTTTGTTTAGTAGTCATGATTTTTTATTAAAAAATAAATTTTTATATTTTTAGTATATCACAAATTAAATATAAAAAAACAGAACCGATTTCTCGATTCTGGTTTTTTGTTTTACGTCAAGCAAAAGCCTGTGAGGGTTTGTGTTGGGATATTTTAACCATGAACAAATAGTTTTTTATAACCCAACAGACGCACATGTCCCTGGAATCTGAGTAATGGATGCGGTTGGAGCTTCCCGTGTCCTTACATTGTACTTCACCAAACCACCTGAGTAAGTGCTTATCATTTTTTGAATTGCAACCATATAGTGAGTAACATTCCATATCCAAAGAGATGGTATCGCCGTAGTGGTGTCCCGGTACATTTGTCCCACCAGCAGCCGAAACTAGTGAATAGACTTGTTCGAGTGTGACAGCGTCTGTGTTGGCTGTTGCGGGTGCCATTGCAGTAATTTTATGATTGTTTAAATCAACATCTTTTGTGTTATCAAAAGAACCTGCTGGTCCCTGTGGTCCTTGCGGTCCGGTATCTCCTTTCGGTCCCTGTGGTCCTGGATTATTTGCAATTTGTGTATCCAAAAACCCTTTATTTACCAAATCTGTATCAGTAGATGGAGCTGTTCCATTTGTTCTTTGATCCAGCTCTGATAAAGCGTTTGATAAAGATAAAATATCACTTGCTTGAATAATTGCTCCAGTTTTAATTTTATCTGCTCCTGGAAGAGTAGAAAAATCAAAAGTGGCACTGGTTAGTCCACCCACTACCACTGCAGTAGCAAGCAAAACACCAGAATATTTTTTCATATTTTTCATATTTGTATGTGTTAAAGAATAAAAAATATCTTATATAAAATATTTCTATGAGTTTTATGACATCAGAAATTTTTGGTCAATAAATTTTTATAAAAAAATTTATACTAAAAAATCCCCTTTACCCCGCAAGGGGTAAAAGAGAATATTTTATATATTTTAAAACAGCAATAAATTTATTATTACTTCTTACATCTGTAGCCTGTAGCCTGTAGCCTGTAGCCTGTAGCCTGTAGCCTGTAGCCTTTTAATTATTTGTAAGTTTTGCATTTTGTCAAGTAATTTTATATTTTTGTTTTTTAGAACTATTTTTTATAGTTCATATCATTTTATCATGATATAATTTAGCTAACAAGAGAATTTTAAGACTTTCCTTTTCCCTTTCTCCTACCTATCTTCTAGCACATCTCTTTTGGCTTTTGTTAAGGCATTTTTTTGCCACATAAAAAGCATAATCTCCAAATTATACAGAATAATTTAACTTCATAGATTGAGCATCTGCCAAAACATTTGATTCAAATTTTATATTTGATTTATTTTTTGCATTTTTTCGCATAAATCCATCAGAAACAACAATACTTAATAATTCACCTATATCAACTCCTGATTTTTCCCATAAATGATGATAAATAGTCCCAGGCAATGTATTTATTTCATTTGCATAAATCTCCCCAGTTTTATCATTTAACAAGAAATCTATTCGTGCAATTCCATTTGCATCCATATTTTTAAAAATTTGAACTGATAATTCTTGAATTTCCTCCTTTTGAGCATTTGTTATTTTTGCAGGAATCACAATAGAACTTTCTTCTCCTCCCAGCTGAGTTCCCCCATCTTTCATATACTTATCATCATAACTCAAAAAACCATCTTCAAACATTGCTTCTTGAATTTCTGATGCAATAATTTTTTTCCCATCTGAAATAACACAACATGTTAAATCCCGAATATTTTCTACACCATTTTCTACCAACACCTCATCATCATATGAAAATGCAAGATTTATAGCATTTTCTAAATCAACAAATTTGTCTACTTTTGTAATTCCAATAGAAGATCCAGCTTTTGTCGGTTTTACAAAAACAGGATATTGCAAATTATTATTTACTGCTGAAATAAAATTTTCTGAATTATTTTTAAACTCTAATTCTGTAGTAGACACAAAATTAGTAGTATTTATATTATTTGCCAAAAACATTTTTTTTGTTTTATCTTTATTAATAGCCGTAGACGAAGCATAAATTCCACACCCAGCATAAGGAACAGAAAAAAACTCAAATAATCCCTGAATAGTCCCATCTTCTCCATTAATCCCATGAAAAGCTGGAAATGCAAAATCTATAATTTTTGTAGATTTTCCAAAAAATGTATTACACTCAAACACAAGCTTATTTTGCACTTGTAAATTTAAGTCATATTTTTTGATTTTTTTTAACTCAGACCGATAATCTCCCTTAAAAAATTTTAATTCAGATAATTTTTCATCTAAATAAAAATTTCCATTTTCATCAATATAAACAGCCTCAACAGAAATTCCTGCTTTTTTAAATTCAGATACAATAAAAGAACCCGTAATTATTGAAATATCATGCTCTGGATTATTCCCCCCAAAAAAAACACCAACAGTCTTTCCACGCAATTCTTTTATAGCATCCAACATAAATAAATATAATATTACAATTTTTTTACAAGAATAATACCACACACCAAAAAACAAAAAAAGAACTGATTTCTCAATTCTTTTTTTGTAAATTTTGTAAAATCTTAGCAATCCTCTTTATAGCACGCCCCCTATGAGATATTTTATTTTTTTCAGAAAAAGATAATTCTGAAAAAACTTTTTTATACCCAGATGGCACAAAATATGAAGACAATGGAATACCACTTAGCAGTGAAACATTCGACTCTTGTAAAATTTCCCCATCACAAGACCCTCCACAAATATAAATTTCACTCAAAGAAACAACAAGACAAGCACTTGTATAAAATCTTGCTTTTCTATTTTTTTCATTTTTCATTCTTTCTAAAAAATATAAAATCCATTCTTCATCAGAAGCCAATTCTCCAGCCCCCCAACGCCGAGTTTTTACACCCAACTCACCACGCAACGCATCAACTTCAATTCCAGAATCTTCCGCAAGAGTAGGTATCCCTGTTTGAAGAAATGCATTCATTGCTTTCTGTAACGCATTTTCCTGAAAAGTTGAACCCGTTTCTTCACTCAAATCATTATATTCAAGTCTTACAAAATCCAACTTTATATCTAAATCTGATAAAAAACTTTTAATCTCAGACAATTTTCCCAAGTTTCCAGTTGCAATATGTAATTTCATCTAATAAATATAATATACAAATAATCTTATGAAATCCTACAAAATATTATAATCTCCCATTTTTTCAATCCTTTCAAATTGAGAAATATTTGGATTATATGACCTATAATATAAATCAATCAACTCTTCACTTGTTAACTGACTCACACGCAATCCACACCTCCCCAAACCTCCCTCCACAACACCAACCCTATCCGACAAAACCTTACGCAAAGATTTAAACTCTAAATATCTAACCTTTACCTTTGCCAAAGAATCCTCTGGAGATAAATGCTCAAACAGTTGTGATAAAAAATTTTGCTTTATCTCTTTTCTCATAGGATCCGAAGGAATAACAACATAAAACTTTTTTTCCATAATATCCGCATATTCAGAAATCTTTTGAACATATGCTTTGTAATCTCTAGCCTGACTTTTTAACAAAGGATTCTCTATTTCCAACTCTCTTTGCTCTATTTTTTTAAAATAACTATCTAAATCTACTTTTCGAGATTGCACCACAATTTGAATTGGAAAATTCAAAGTATTTAAAAATTGCTGATATGACGACAATGTTGACATTTGCTCTTCTTCTGATTTCAAATTAAAATTTATAGTTGAAACTTTTAATACCGCACGAAGCCCTCCTTCCTTCAAAACAACGCAATCATTTTTTATTTCTCCAATAGGAAGAAAAGACTGAGTAGATTTTCTCTGAGATCTTTTATTTTTTTTCATAATATATTATTTATTTTTACCTTTTTTATCTTTTTTATTATTTTTCACATTAGCTCTTTTTTTATGAGATTTCCTATATTTTTCTATAGATTCATTTGAAAAATCCACAAGATCCATACTTAATATATCAAAAAGCCCTGAAACTTTTTTTTTCTGATCTTTTTTAATATTATAAAGACTACCTTCTGGAATAGACTGACTTTTAAATTTTTTCCACTGACGAGAACTATATCGAACATAACTAAAAAAAATATCCTGAGAATATCTTTTATCCCACAAACGCAAACGAGGAAGTGTAAAAAACTCAATAGCCCTTGCCAAAAATTTATGAAATTTCATTCCAAAAGGCTCTAAAAATGCAAGCGCAAATGTTAATGAACCAAAAATAAAAACCAAAGGAAACCAAACAGCAAAGCCAGAATTTTGAGTTCCAACATAAAACATATAAGTAATTCCACCACCAACAGTTAAAACTATCAACCTACGCATAGTAATAGGACCAAAAATCCTATCCTCTATTTGCACCTCCTGTGGGATTCTAAATTTTTTCATTTATATTTTTGTATTTTTATATTAAAAGACATAATTACTGAGCCTCTTGCGTAGACACTGAGACACCTAAAGACTCAATATTAGCCTCCCCTGTAGAGACACCCCCCTCTAAATTTTCTACCGGATCCGAAGTTTGAACAGAGACACTAATATCATCAGGACTTATTACAACCGACTGAGTAGCAACATCTGAAAATAAGAGATTATACACAATAGCTAATGAAGGAATAACCAATGCTAAAGATGTAAATATCAAAACTATCCAAACTCCAATCTTTTTGTTCATAAATTAAAAATAAATAATATCATTATTCTTATACTAAATAATAAAGAAATATTTCACAAGTTTTTATCTAAAACCTAATTCAAACCACGAACTGTAATAGTATCTTTCATCTCATCTACACGACCATCTTTATCAAAAACTCTTAATGTCACAATAAAGACTCCATCCTCTGTATACGTATGAACTGTTTTCTTTTTACTTGAAATAAAGCCATCTCCAAAATCCCATTGATACCGAACAATCTCCCCTTTTGCACATCGAGTAGGATCAAATGAAATAGTCAAAGGAACCACCCCCTCCGTTCGAGACGAAGAAAAACAAGAAATCAAAGGAGTATCAGTTACGGTAATATAGACAATTTTCGAAACTCTCTCCCCTGTATCTGTAATAGCAGTAACATTCACCTCATAACTTCCAGGATTCTTAAACTGATGAGAAGTAAAGGCACCACCTCTTACAATTTTTGTTTCATCATCATAATCCCATTCATAAGAAATAATTTTGCAATTTTCAAGCCTACATGTAGATAGCGAAGCATTAAATTCTACAACCAATGGTGCAGTACCAGAATCAGGAAAGACAGAAACAACAGGAATAACAGGTGGTTCTTTTGCTCTAATTTTTACGGATTTCTCAGAAAACTCTCCTTCACTATCCGAAACACGAAGAGTCATTACATACTTTCCTGGAGTCCTAAAAATATATTCCTGCTTTTCATTAAAAAAGTCCTGAATAAGATCCCCATCCTCTTCCAATTGCCAACGATACTGCACAATATTCTCTTCTGCATCAGTAGATTTTCCACCATAAAAATTTACAGAAAACGGAATATAACCAACTAAATCAGATGAACCACGAGCAACCTTTGGCTTTGTTTTCACCTCTGCAACAGGAGCACTATTCCCACGCCCAACCTCAATTAATATTTTCTCAGAATCAATCTTTCCAGACTCTGTCACGACCTTCAACACCACATCATACTTTCCAGGTTTTTTAAAAGTATAATCAATAACATCTCCTTCCTTCGCTCGCTCCCCCTCTATCATCCATACATATTTTTCAATTTTTTCAACTTCACTATAAGAACCAGTTCCATCAAAATTTACAAGAAAAGGAGTTTTTCCAACCAAACTATCCACCATTATCTTTGCATTCACTGCTTTTCCTCCAGCAGGATACACAATAAAAGTCTTAGAATAAATTTTAACCCCTCCATTATCAGACTCAACACGAAGCTTCATTGTTTTCTCCCCTTTTCCATCATAAACAACTTTTATAACCGGAGTAGTCGTTCTTTTTTCCGGAATCCCATCTCCATCAAAATCCCACAAAAACAAACCTCCATTTTTTTGTAAACCAGATGCATCAACAGAAAACTGCTTTCCTTGCTCAATTCGAGATGGACGCATTACAAATGTAGCCTCATCAATCAAAAAAACTCTTTCATAATTCAAAAGCTTTCCGGAGAATAACTCAACTTCCAATTGAATCGTTTGAACTCCGTCAGAAAAATACTGAAATGTATAATCAGGATTCAAAGATGAAGAACTATACTTTTTTCCCCCGTCTTTACTCCAACGAAAACCACGAATCACATCCCCCTTATACAAAACCTCTTTTCTAATACCAGACGCTGAAAATGTAATATCAACAGGAGCCACTATTTTTCCAGAAGGAACTCCGATCATCTCTATAACTGCTTTACTATAATCACTTACAACAAATTTAGAAATAAAGGCCATAGCCCCACCCCATGCTAAAATAGAAAAAAAGATGAGACCCATAGAAACCCAACCAAAAACAAAAGAAGCCTTTCTTTTTACTAAATCAGTCTTTGGAAGTGAATACCCCCTAAAAATACCAATCGCAGAAGCAAGCAACAAAACAATCACGACAACCATGAATATTTTATTTGTAAGGCCTTCTAAAAATTTCTTAATTTGATACCCCTCAATTCCAAAGGCACGAAAAACAGGATTATCACTATCCGCTAAACTTAAAAGAAATATAAGTAAAATTACAATAAATATAAAAAATATAAAAATTGATGCAAAAATAGCAGTAGAATATGATTTCTTCTTCTTTTTCTCTTCTTCTTCTTCTTCTTCTTCTTCTTCTTCTTCTTCTTCTTCTTCTTCAATTATTTTTGTATCATCTTTATCTAAATCCTGAAGAAAAACATTTTTTTCTTCATCTGAAATTTCTGTTTTTTTTTTAGCCAACTCCATATCTCAATATTTTAAATATACTTTAAGAATAGTAAATTTTTATACCATTCAAAATAATATACCAAAAATTTTAAACAATCTCAATACTTTTTATTAAAAAAAATAAGATATGAAATTCATATCTTATTATATTTTTACCAAATTATATTTTCTAACTAATACCGAGCAAGATGAGCATATGCTTTATTTGCTTCAGCCATTTTTTGAACATCTTCTCGCTTTTTCACAGAAGCTCCTTCATTTTTAGCAGCAGCTAAAATCTCAGTTGCAAGTTTTGCAGCCATTGGTTTACCAGAGCCTTTTCGACAATTTGCAAGTAACCATCGAATAGCAAGAGTTTGTTGTCGTTTTGGTGCAACTTCAACAGGAATTTGATAGACAGACCCCCCTACTCGTTTTGCTTTTACCTCAACACGAGGCTTAATATTTTCAATAGCAAGAGCAAAAATATCTTCTGCAGGTTTTTTATCATCTGCCTTTTTAATAATTTTTAACATATCTGCAAAAACTTTTCGTGCGATAGTTTTTTTACCACCTCGCATTAAAACATTTACAAACTTCTCAATAAGTGGAGATGAATTTTCATCTACAAACTTAGCATATTTTTGTGGATTCATAATAAGTATAAATAGAACTAATTAATTATATTTTAAACTGATAATAAAAAGACTACGCCTTTCGAGTACCATATTTTGATCGCCCTTGTTTTCGATCTTTCACACCTTCAAGGTCTAATACCCCTCGAACAACATGATACCGAACCCCAGGAAGATCTTTCACTCTTCCCCCTCTAATTAATACAACCGAATGCTCTTGAAGATTATGACCTTCTCCTCCGATATATGCATTAACCTCAAATCCATTTGTAAGTCGAACTCGTGCCACCTTTCGAACCGCAGAATTGGGTTTTTTAGGAGTCATAGTTGTAACCTTTACACAAACACCTCTTTTCTGAGGAGCCCCTCTATTTAACTTAACGGCTTTTACTTTAATCGAATTAAATGTTACCTGAAGAGCTGGTGATTTAGATTTTTTAACATTCTTTTTTCGTCCTTTTCTAATCAACTGATTGATAGTTGGCATAGTAAATATGAATAAAAATAATTTCTGTCTATAAGAGAAATTTCCACTCCTGTAGATGCAAAGCCTACTAGGGAGTGGATAAATCCTCAAAGATGTAATATTGGAGCGGGCAACGAGGCTCGAACTCGTGCAACCGGCTTGGAAGGCCGGGACTCTACCAACTGAGCTATACCCGCAAATGCTTTTCAGCGAAAAGTAGTCTACAATAATTGATAATTTAAATGCAAGCTTTTTTTTATTTTTTTATTAATCTCTTTATATATGCTTATACCTACTTTATTATTACATTTAAATTATTAAAACAATTTTAACTTTTTTCTTTCATGCGTACATGATAGAATTTACAGGATTTTTTAGATAATATAATAATGGCTCAAACAATAAGAACAGCACAAGTTGCAAAACATTTAGGAATTTCTTCTCGAGACTTACGAGAAAAGATATTACAAAAAGTAAATTTCCCAGGAGTAAAACCGCTAGATAAAGAAATGCCAATAGGAATAGCTTCAGGGATTGTGAGGGTAGCATCTCGAATGCTAAAAATTTCATGCCCCCCATTAGAAGAACATACAGATGAGCAAAATACAGATAATACCCATCACAAAAACAACACCAAAGAAGATACTTCTAATATTCCTGAAAAAAAAATAATTAAAGCAGCCCCTATCGCACAACCCTTAAAAAGATCAAAACTTTCAACACTTGAAAAACTAAGAGGAATTGGAAATCAATCCCAAGGAGATAAAGACCGTATTGCTAAAGAAAAAGAAGAAGCTATCGCAAAAAGAAAAGCAGCAGTTCAAAAAAGAATAGAAGATGAAAAGAAAAAAGAACTAGAAAGATCTAAAAAACAAAAAGAAAGTCGAGAAAAAAGAAATAATAACAATAATAAGAGAGGACCATTAAGAGGAAAAGCGGAGAAAAGTACAGACTCAAATTCTAATAATAAAACTGGTGAGAAAAAAATGAATCCAGCTCGAAAAGTAATGCGAAAAATTGAGATTACAAAAGAAGAAGCAGAAGCTGCGAAAAAAAGAAAAGAAGAACGAGAACTTGCACGACAAAAAAGAAAAGCCGAAGAGGAGCAAGCTATCATTGAGCGAAAAATGCAACGAAAAAAAAGACAAGAACAAATTTTTACAAAGAAAGAAGGAATTGTTGAACTTCCTGCAGAATTAACAGTTAAAGAATTTGCAGAGAAAATTGGAGTTCCTACTTCAATAGTTATTACAGAATTAATAAAAAATGGAATAATCGCAAACATTACACAGCAAGTTGACTACGATACTGCAGAAATCATTGCAGAAGAACTAGAAGTTACTGTAAAACGAGAAGAGGAATCTATGTCTTCTGAAGACTTACTAAAAGGAGATTTATCAACACTTCTTGCCGAAGATCCTTCTAAACTAAAAGAAAGACCTCCTATTGTTGCAGTAGTTGGACATGTCGATCATGGAAAAACATCAATCCTAGATGCCATTCGAAATACAAAAGTAACAACAGGAGAAAGCGGAGGAATTACTCAACATATTGGAGCATATTCTATTATTAAAAATAAAAAACATATCACATTCTTAGACACCCCTGGACATGCAGCATTTACATCTATGCGTTCTCGAGGAGCAAAAACTGCAGATATTGTTGTACTAGTTGTTGCTGCTGATGACGGAGTAAAACCCCAAACAATCGAAGCGATTTCTCATGCAAAAGAAGCCGGAGCCACTATAATTGTTGCAGCAAATAAAATTGACAAAGAATCTGCAAATTTAGATAAATTAAAAGGAGAGCTTTCTGAAAACCATATTCAAGTCGAAGAATGGGGAGGAACTATTCCAATGGTTGAAGTTTCAGCATTAAAAAATATTGGAATTGACGACCTGATTGATATGATATTACTTCAATCCGAAGTATTAGAATTAAAAGCAAATCCAAAAAGATTAGCGGTTGGAACAGTAGTCGAATCTCATCTCGATCCAGGAATGGGACCCGTTGCAACTGTTCTTGTAAACACAGGAACAATGAAACTCAGAGATAGATTTATCCTAGGTTCTACTTGGGGAAAAGTAAAAGTAATGATTGATGAAAATGGAAAACGATTAAAACAAGTACCTCCATCTGGAGCAGTTCGAATTGCAGGAATGGCAGATCTTCCATCTCCTGGAGATATTTTCCAAGTAGTAGGTACAGAAAAAGAACTGAAACAAAAGAAACAAGAACTTGAAGATTTGAAACATGCAGAAAAGAAAACCAACACAGGGTTATCTGATATTTTAAGTAAAATAGGAGAAACTTCTAAAAAATATTTAAATATTGTCATTAAAGCAGATACGGTTGGATCTATTGAAGCAATTGAACAATCTTTAAACTCTATTGGAAATAGCGAAGTAGATGTAAAAATTGTAAATACAAGTGCCGGAGCTGTTTCAGAAAGTGATGTGATGACAGCATCTGCCGCAAAAGGAATGATTATAGCATTCAACTCTTCGGTTCCAAATTCAGTAAAACAAGTTGCAGAAAAAGAACATGTAGAAATATTAAATTATGAAATTATTTATAATATATTAGAAGATGTAGAATCAAGACTAGAGCTAATGCTGGTTCCAGATATTGTTGAAAAAATAACAGGAACACTTGATGTAAAAGGAGTCTTTTATACAAAAGGAAAACGAAAAATTGTAGGAGGTAAAGTATCAAAAGGATACTTTGAACATCCATGTGAACTTCGATTTGTAAGAAGAGTCGACGGGAACATGATAACCCTTGGAAATGCAAAACTAACAGGAATTCAGCACTTTGAAGACAAAGTAAAACGAATAGAATCTCCACAAGAATGTGGATTAAATGTAGAAGGATTTATGGAAGAAGTCTTAGAAGGAGACTTTATAGAAGGAGTTATTCAAGAAACTATTCCAAAAACAATGCAAACTGTACAAATTGCAGATGCCAAAAAAGCCAAAGAAAAGAAAGCCGCTGCCAAAAAAGCCAAAGAAGAACGAGAAGCGGCAAAAGAAGAAGCAGAACTTGCAGAACTAGAACGGCTAGATGCTGAAGGAAAATAACAAGAAAAGAAAAAAAAGAACGCAAAATGCGTTCTTTTTTTATATAAAAATTTGGCTACCCTGATAGGATTCGAACCTATGAATAAGAGATTCAGAGTCTCTTGCCTTACCACTTGGCGACAGGGTAAAAAAAGACAGAGCAATTATACACTCTGTCTTATAATTTTAAAATATATTTTTATAGAATATTACTTGTTAAATATTTTTAACAACTCATCTCTCACAGATCCTATATTTATTTGTTGAGACGCTGAATACTGCCCTCCCAATAACTGCTCCGAAGGAGTATATTCAGAATTAACAAAAAGAGTATTTAAAATATTCACAGAAATTTCTGCAAAATCCTCTCTCGTAACTTCCTTATTTTCTATTAAATCTGTTTCATAGTTTGAAATAACAATTTCTGAGGAGTAGTCATTTTTAAACTGTGAATAAAATGGAAACTTTTCCTCGTCTAAATCTACACACACCCCTGATGCCAATAAATACAATGCAAACGCTTCTCCAGAAGTTACTGGGAAGTCCCCATTCAAAATATTACCATCTTCCAAAGAAATAATATCATTGTCTAATGCAAATTCTACATATGGAACAGACCAATCTGAAGAGTCTATATCTAAAACAGATGATTTTACCCCTGATTTAATAGTTTTACCAGAAATAAGCTCTGATATTTTAATTGCTTCTTTTCGAGTAATCGCTTCATTTGGCTTAAATTTTGTATTTTCTTTTCCTGATACAATATTGAATGCATCTAATATAATAATACTATCTTTTTTATCAGAATTTTGTATATCTGCAAATTGCGTAGTAAAATTATTACCCTCAATTACAGATGTCATTTCTTCTACTTTTTCTTCTAAAACATCTTTTGTTACAATAGAAACCAATTCATTTTTTAGTTTTTCTTCTTCTGCTTTCACATCTCCAATCGTTTTAAAATCTGGTATATATTCTGGCAATTTTTGAGTATTATAACGAGAAGAATTTACATCGACTGATTCTTTAATATTTGAAAACTCTAAAGCAAGATTTTTATTTGCCTCCTGATTTAACAATTCGTTTTGCCTTTCTCTTCCTTCCGCTCGTAACTTGGCAACAACTAAAGGATTACTTCCCCCAGTTCCTCTTTGCTCAATTACCGGCTCTACTACCTCGTCTGCCAACACAGGCAAAGCAGAAAATGTAAAACTAGAAACCAAAACAACTCCACTTGCAACAGATGCAACAACTTTTTTAATAGATGCAAAATTCATACCGATATAATAAAAAAAAACAATAATATTCAAATTAAATACACACAAACACATTCCTATTTTTGTTGTATAATAAATTTTATTCTACAATATTTTTACAAAATATAAATATTACATCAATAGAATTTTTATGGTAAAATACAAATCTATAAAATTACAATACATCATGAAAAATATATTATTTATGCAAGCATTTTTATCATTAGGAAATTCTGTAACAGGATTCTTTTTTGCATTTCTGCTTATGGACAAATTCAACCTATCATTTGAAGAAATATTATTTATATTTGGAATTGAATATGGAATTATAAGTATTTGCGTTTTTCATTTACACAAAATATCTTTTTTGTCTATTCAGCAAAAACTGGGAAGTGGTATTTTTTTTCTTACAACATCTCTTCTTTTACTCGCATTCACAAATAACTCCCTTTTAAGCCTTTTCGGAATTATTATCAGCACAATTTTACAGATATCATTATTATACCCATCATTACATTGGATAAATATTAAAGCGGTAAACTCTGAGACAAGAGGACGTTTTCTTGGGAATATGCAGGCTTTAAATATGGGAGCATTAATGGCAGGGCCACTTTTTTCTGGATTTTTAATCGACTCAGGATTTCAAAATCACATTCTACTTCTTTCCGTTTTTTTATATAGCATTTCTTTTTATTTTGCCATAACCACACCCATTTCACAAAAAACAAATCCAACATTGCCTAACTTTTCTAAAGCATATAAATTTTTTAAAACACAAACTATACAAAAATCTTTTTTACAAATGTCTATTGTGGAAGGAGTTCAAAATGCATCACTCACCCTTTTTTACCCCATTTTATTAAAAATTTCTTTAAAAAAATATGCACTCATGGGAGGAGTCTTTTTTATTATGGCTATAATAGAAATTGTAAGTGCAAAAATTGTTGGGTATTTAACCGATAAATATTCGAGTACAAAGCTTATGAAATGGGGGGCTTTTGCACGATTTTTAGATATTGCCCCCAGAGGACTTTTGACTTTTTTTCCAAATGCAACACTGGCAACAGCCCTGTCTATTTCTGCAGGATTATTAGGACCACTCTTTGGAGTTTCTTTTTATTTTCAAGTATATAAAAGAGCTGAATCTTCTAGCGACTGTTACACATTTCTTATTACGCGAGAATGGATTCTTGGAATAACCAGATTTTTACTTTTTACACTCAGCGCCATTGCATTTCATTTTATCGGCATATACGCACTAGCTTTTGCTTTGTTTTTAGCAGGATTTTTAAGCTTCTTTCTAAAAGAAATGTAAAATTTTTACACCAAATCTTTCAATACTTTTTTTCTTTTTGTATTATCTCCACTCATTAAAATTCCTGTACCCACCAACACAGCATCTGCCTCGCTGGCATAATTTTTTATATCAGATTTTGAAGAAATTCCAGATTCAGCTATCCATATTTTTTCAGAAAAACTTGGATATTTTTTTGCTATTTCCAATAAATTCTGAAAATTTTCTGGATTAATAGTAAGTGTTTTTAAATCTCTTGTATTTACTCCAATAATATTTGCTGATGTATTTTCCAGCACATCTCTCAATTCGTTTTCGTTATGCACCTCCACCAAACAATCTAAACTGTATTTTTTTGCATATAAAATAAATTCTTCAATTTTTTCTGCAGATAATACACTACGCATAAGCAACACAGCACTTGCCCCCAGATAATACGCTTCTGCAATCTGAGAAACATCTATTATAAAATCTTTTCGCAAAAGAGGTAAATTTATGGAATTATTTGCTTTCTTTAAATTTTTATCAGTTGCTCCAAAAAATGTAAAATCTGTTAAAACAGAAACACATGAAATATCATTTTTTTCATATAACATTGCAATATTTTCAACAGTATCATCTTTTAAAAATATTTGCCCTTTTGACGGAGATGCTGGCTTTATTTCTGCAATTACATGTGGAGAATTATTTGATTTTTTGGTTTTTAGTTTTTTAAAAAATCGAAATTTATTTTCTTCTAAAATTTTTAAACTATTATTTATATTTTTCTCTTGCTCTTGTTTATACAAAAATTCTCGAGATAAAAATAATTCTTGTTTTTTATTTTGTACAATTGTTTGTAAAATATTTTGCTTTTCTTTTGTACTCAACTGTGGAGCTTTCCAATTTTTAAATACTCGTGTTGCAAGGCTTAAAGCATCTCTCATTATATTTTCAGCATTTTTTATAAAATTTTCTGCTAAAAACAATCTACTTTGCTCTACTCCTTGAAAGAACAACATTTCCTCACCTGTCATAATTTTTCCACCAGCTTGCTCACAATCGCTTAAAAATACAGTTTTTTTAGGAGTGTACACAATATCATACGCCGAATGAAAACTTTGAAATAAATTTTTTGGAAAAGATGAAATATTTTCTAATTCGCCCTGCATTCCCACACTGGTAGTATTTATAATACAATCTATATTTACGCTAATTTCTGGAAGTTTGTCTGTTTTTGCTAAATATATTTTATCTGATATTCCTGAAAAATGTTCTACAAGATTTTGTGCAGATTTTTCTGTTCTATTCCAAATATAAATTTGAGTTGCATCACACTTTAAAAGTGCATAAATAATCGCCCTACTTGCTCCACCTGCACCTAAAACTAAATATCGTTTTTTTTGTGCATTATATTGTTTTTCCAAAGACTTTTTAAACCCAATCCAATCTGTGTTGGTTCCACAAATTTTTATTTTATTATTTATATTTTTTTTATAAATAGTATTTACCGCACCTATATATTCTACAGATTCATCTATTTCACAAAATTCAATAACATTTTCTTTATGCGGAACAGAAACTGATAATCCTAAAAAATTGCTATCTTCTTGAAAATTTTGCATAAAATTTGAAAGATTTTCAGATGAAATTTCCTCTCTTCCATACACATAATTTTTTTCCAATATTTTTGAAAATACAGCATTATGCATCGCTGGTGAAAGAGAATGAGAGGCTGGATTGGCAAGAATCGCAAATTTTTTCATGTTTTTCATTGATTTTTATAAAATATTTATATATAATAGATGTACAAATGTCCTTCGGGATCTCTCCTTTGCTTACAAAGGAGACAACAATATCAGAAGCTTAAAGAAGTAATTCTTTAAGCTTTTTTTGTATATTTTCCAACTCTTCCTGACTTACAATTCCCATTTTTTCTGTAAATCTTTTTTTATCCATTACTTTTACTTGAGACAAAATAGCAAAAGAAGAATTTTTATATTTTAAATTTTTACTATTAAATTTCCCTTCAACAATTTCATGATAAAAAAGATTATTACTTTTCCCCTTACTTGTTAACGCTACAGTAAAAAACAAATTTCCAACTTTTTTTAACACAAGAACTGGTCGTAAAAAACTAGATTTTCCATTTTCTTCAAATCCAATATTTTGCCCCATTTTTGTAAACCAAATTTCTCGCTGATTTACATAAAAATTTTGAATTTTTACAGCATGAATTTTCTGCTTTTCCTTTCCCCATAAAGTAAATAAATCTAAAATAGCAAATTTTTTCATTGTTTTATACAAAATATAAATATATTTTTTCTACACCTATATGGTATCATAGACTCAGTATTTTAAAAAAATTATGACATCAATTACATTAGGAGGAGCGGTTTCAGAAAATTTCTCAACAGCAACTGATAAAAAAGTAGAAATTGATCTATCTATGCTTACACGACATGGTGTAATTGCAGGAGCTACAGGAACGGGAAAAACAGTATCACTACAAGTTTTAGTAGAACAACTTTCTCAACAAGGAATCCCCGTTTTCACCGCAGATGCAAAAGGAGACTTAGCAGGACTTGCAACAAAAGGAACACCACATGAAAAAATAGACGAAAGATTGAATTTTATTGGATTAGAAAAAGATAAAGACTTTACACTAAAAGGTTTTCCTAGTGTTTTTTGGGATATTTATGGAAAAAATGGCCACCCTATCAGAACAACTGTATCTGAAATGGGACCACTTTTATTAAGTAGATTATTAGATTTAAGCGATACTCAAGATGCTATTTTACATATGATTTTTAAAATAGCCGACGACGAAGGACTTCTATTGATAGACCTTAAAGATTTAAAATCTGTAGTTCAATTTGTAGGACAAAATAGAAAAGAATTTTCTGTAGAATATGGAAATGTAAGCACTGCAAGTTTAAATGCTATCACAAGACAAATTTTAGTATTGGAAGAAGCTGGGGGATTAGAATTTTTTGGAGAAATTGCCTTTGATTTTCGTCAATTATTAAAAAAAGATTTTTCTGGAAATGGAATCGTAAATATTTTAGATGCTCAAAAATTAATGCATAACAATAGAATTTATTCGGCTTTTTTATTATGGTTACTTTCAGAATTATTTGAACAACTTCCAGAAGTAGGAGATATAGAAAAACCGAAGTTAGTATTTTTCTTTGACGAAGCTCATTTATTATTCAAAGACGCTCCAAAGGTCTTAATTGAAAAAGTAGAGCAAGTAGTTAGACTAATCAGATCAAAAGGAGTTGGTGTATTTTTTGTAACACAAAACGCTTTGGATATTCCTGAAGAAGTGAGAGGACAGCTTGGAAATAGAATTCAACATGCCCTGCGAGCATTTACTCCCAAAGAACAAAAATCAGCTAAAATTGCAGCACAAACATTTAGAAAAAATCCTAAATTTAAAACAGAAGAAAAGATTGGAAATATGAAAGTAGGATATGCCCTTGTTTCAACTCTTGATAAAGATGGAGCACCTACAATGGTGGAATACACAATGATGAGACCTCCACAAAGTAGAATGGGAGTTTTAAGTGCAGACGAACGAAATGAGAAAATACAAAATTCTCCAGTATACGGAGTATATGAACAAAAAATAGATAACGAATCTGCATTTGAAGTTTTAAAAGAACGAGCAGAGAAAAAACAAGCAGAAACTGAAGCTGAAAGTAAAAATGAGAGAACATCGTCAGGAGGTTTTTTGGAATCTCTTTTTACGGCTGGTTCTGGAAAAAAATCTTCTCGACAAGGATATGTTGAAACACTTACAAAACAAGTAATTCGAAGCTTAGGTTCACGGCTTGTGACTAAAATTGTAAGAGGGATTTTAGGAAGCATGAAATAAAATTTATTTTTTATGATATACTCAGAATGTAAACATTCAATTTTAATTACCTTTTTATGACAACACAACAAATATCGGAATTAGATAAAATACTTGAGTCTCTAAAAAGCCTTGCAGAAAGCCAAGCTCAAACTGATGAACAAATGAAGAAAACTGATGAACAAATGAAGAAGACAGATGAGTTAATGAAAAAAACTGATAAGATTATAAAAAAAAATGAAGAAAAATTAATTCGAATGGGAATTACTTTGGGAAATATTGGAAAAAATAATGGTGCAGTTGCAGAAGATTTTTTTTATTCTTCACTTTCTAAAAAGAAAAAATTGGGAAATATTAAATATGATGAAATTGGTCAACATTGGCAAAAAGATTTAAAAAATGT
>CAZDZQ010000034.1:0-12217 GCA_964509985.1 uncultured Candidatus Peribacteria bacterium | reverse complement strand
AATAAATTTATTGTTGTTTTTAAATATCTAAAATATTCACTTTTACCTCAAGCGAGGTAAGAGTTTTTTTTAGTATATAATTTTTTGACCAAAAGTTTCTGAAGTCATAAAACTCATAGAAATATCTTATATAAAATATTTTTTATTCTTTAACACATACAAATATGAAAAATATGAAAAAATATTCTGGTGTTTTGCTTGCTACTGCAGTGGTAGTGGGTGGAGTAACCAGTGCAACCTTTGATTTTTCTACTCTTCCAGGAGCAGATAAAATTAAAGATGGAGTAATTATTCAGGCTAATGATATTTTAGCGCTTTCTACGGCTCTGGGATCATTAGACATTCGAACAAATGGAACGGCTCCTACAGTTGATACAGATTTAGTAAATAAAGGGTTTTTGGATACACAAATCGCAAATAATCCAGGACCACAGGGAGCAAAAGGAGATACCGGAGCAAAAGGAGATACCGGAGCAAAAGGGGCAACTGGAGCAAAAGGAGATGCTGGACCAAAAGGAGATACTGGGGCAACTGGAGCAACTGGACCAGCAGGTGCTTTTGATAACACAAAAGATGTTGATTTAAACAATCATAAAATCACTTCTCTTGCACCAGCAACAGCCAACACTGATGCTGTAACACTAGAGCAAGTGAATGGAATGGTGAGTGCTGCCGGAGCAGTTGCTGCTTCACCAGGAGCTGTATCTATGGTTTCAACATTAAAACAAAGTGTAAACTGGGGACGAGCAGGACAATATTGTTCAAATCTGTCTGAAGGTGGATTTGAGGATTGGAGAATGCCGACTTTTGATGAAATTACTTATGCCACTACTGGATTAAAAGATACAGCCGGTGCAACGGTAAATGACGGTGGTTATCTATGGACAAGAGACCGCTATGAGGCTAATAGGACTTCTTGGTATGTTTTAATACCTAGCAATGGTGACTGGGGTAACAGCAGTCACAATAATACGCACAATGTTCGCTGTGTACGCTAGCTGTTCATAAACTCTATTCGAGTTTTGAATTTTGAGTTTTGAATTTTTTTTATAATATTATGATAGAAAAAGATACATACAAAAATCCGTTAAACAAAAAAACAGAATCGAGAAATCGGTTCTGTTTTTTTGTTGTATTAGAATAAACGGGCGACCACAAGGGTACGCCCCTACGGTGAATTTCAATAAAAATATTGCTGGTGAAAAGTTATATTCTCGAGAAAATTTAGATTTCATAGATTAATTTTTTTAATAGCTCGCATGCAAAAAAATAAGCAAGTGAAAAAAACAATAAAGTTGTAATAATAAAAAATGTAGTCATAAATTTATAATAAAATATCAGGAAAAAAATGTTCTAATCTCTTTTTTTGTATTGCTAAAAAATGTTCATTTTTTTCTGTAAAATTTTTAGAAATATTTTCTATATGTGTTTCAATATTTTTTGCAGATTTTTTTGTATTTTTAATATGTATGTTTTCTATAATATTTTCTGGTAGGTTTTTATGAAATAAATTTTTTACTTTGTCTCTGCACGAAATAGCTAAAAATTTTGTGTTGCATATCGATGCTAAAATATTTGCATGTAGGCGAGAAGAGCATATAAATTCTGCATGAGAAATTATTTTTAAAAGTTCTTTTATATTTTGGGGATAAATCACAGAAATATTTTTATGGTGTCGTGTTACAAATTTTTCATCTTGAGATTGATGTGATTGCATTACTAAAAATTTATATTGGTATATTTTTGGATTAAATTTTTTATATAAACTTTGTAAAATAACTTTTTCTTGCTCTTTGTTTAAATCTCCTTCACGCATTGAAAGTAATATTGTTTTAGATTTAGATTTAAGCTGGTTGGGTTCTAAAAAAAATGCAGAATCTGCAGTTGTACTGATTTTTGCAGTATGAATATTATAAGTATTTTTTAAAATATTTTTTGATTTTTTATCTCGAACGCTAAAAAATTTAATTTTTTGTAATAATTTTGCTGTTTTTTTTATAAGTTTTTTATATTTAATATTATTTTTTTCTTCTTGTTCTGCTTGTTGTTTTTCTGAAAGTACTGAAAAAGAAGTTCCTAAACTAAATATTTTTTTATTGAAAAATAAACAAACTTGTAAATAAAAATTCCACAGTTTTATTGCTTTTAATGGTTTTGGTTGCCATAATCCACCGCCACCAATAATTATATAATCTGCTTCTTTTATAGTAGAAATTGTTTTTATCCAATTAAAACTAAAAAAGCTACGAATTCCAAATGGTGGAGGTGGAAGACTGTTTACATTATGATTTTTTTTTGTAAATTTAGGATTGTGAGAAATTACAGTAATGGAAAAATTAGCTATATTTATTTGTGATAATATTCCTGCTAAAATAGCTTCATCTCCCCAGTTTGGAACTCCGTAATGCCCAAAAATAACAATTTTTTTTCGCATAAAATTTGGGTATTAGTTTTTTATTATTGAAGAGCTAGAGTTGTTATTTTTTTTATAATTTCTTTTTTATCAGATTCAGATGCTTTTCCTATAGAGCCAAAATCTAAGAAATCAGTTGTTTTAATTCCACAGAATCCAAGAATATTATTTTTTAATAATTTTTTAATTGGAAAGCTTGTAAATAAATATGCCCAAGATGGAGCATCGTATGTTGTAATAATTTTTGCAGTTTTCTCTGTGAGTAATGCGGTTGGTCGTCCATTTTCATATGTGAACGCAAATCCTGAAGAAAAAACATTATCGAAAAAATTTTTTAAAATAGCTGGCATGCTTCCCCACCATAATGGAAATATAAAGACTAATTCATCAGCATCAGCAATTTTATTTTGTAATTTTTTAACAGTTTCAGAATTCTCTATCTCTCTCGCATCTTCAAATTTTAAAAATGGAATTTGGTACTGTTCGTCATATAAATTTATAATTTCTGCAGTTGTTTCTGTGTTATTTTTTGTTCCTAAATATTGTGATGCAATAGTGTGAACAAACCCTTTAGAGCTGGGTTGTGCTGTAATAATTAAAGTTTTCATGTTTTTTTTAAGAGTATATATAAAATATTTATGCTAAGTTTCCCATTATAAGAAAAAATATAAAAAGCAAAAAAAGTAAAACGAGAGATACTATAAAAAAAATACTTCTTCCACTTCGTGCTGTTTTTAAATCTTCTAAAATTAAATTTTTTTCTGCTTCAAGTTTTGTAATATTTTTTTCTAAATCTTGTTTTGCTGTCTGTGCATCCAGCATTGGAATTTTTGATTTTCCTTCTGTTTCTAAAACTCCTAATTGGTAGTGCATGTGTCTTAATAATTCGTCTTTTTTTTCTAATTCTTGTTTTGTATCGTCATATAAAACTTTGTATTTATGAATTTCTTGTGCAAATTGATTTTGCAATGAAATATCACTTGTTTGAATATTTTCATTTTGAATATTTTCAGATTTTTTTTTATGAGAATTATTAATAACTTGTGTCGCTGTTGGATTTTTACTATCTTTTATAACATCAAGTTCTTCTATTAAAAGCAAAACATGTCCGTGTTCTCTGGTTACAGAAAGTTTTCCTTTTGCAATATATCTATCAAGAGTTCGTGTAGAAACTCCAATATATTTTGCTGCATCTGCACGATTTAAAAATGTGTTTTCGTCATACATAAAATAAATTTAAAATATTTTAATTTCATCTCCTACTCGTGTAGAAAAAAGAGAATGTGAAATATATTCTTCTTTTTTATTTTCTGGAACAGTCCAGCAAGTTCCAAAGTTTGCAGAATGTAATGAAATTTCTTGTAATACATGAGAAAGATGTTCTTGTTTTTCTTGTCCTTTAAAATCTTCTTTTGCAGAAACTATAAAGCTATTTTTTTCTAATTCTTCATATTTTTTAATATCAGTACTTTCAATTTGTTTAAATGTATTTTTATCAGAAAATATATACCAAGAGTTGTCAATTTTAGCAGTAACAGATTGTTTATTTAAATTGACTAATTCTCCAGAGTTTATAATTTCTGAAATATTATTTATTTTTTCTTTTGTGTTTAAGTTTTTACTAAAAACAAATCCCCATTTTTCTTGTCGAATGAGTGTTATTTTTAAAACATTTTCAAAGGTTTTTTCTGTTTTATCTGTAATTTTTAATTTTACTAAAACGCTAATCTCTTCTGAGTTTATTGATTGTGGTGTTATGTTTTTAAAAGTAGGAACATCTACTTTTTGATTATTTAATTCAAAGTTTTCTTTTTCTTCAAAATATTTAAAAAGAGATGTAAAAACAGGATTTCCGTTTTCGTTTCTTTCTGGATGAGGCATGAGTGCAACTACATTTCCTTTTGGATTACAAATAGCAGCAGCATTTTTAAAGCTTCCATTTGGATTTGTAGGATAATGATTATCTTCTTCACCTTTTTCATTTATATATGTAAATACTATTAAATTTTTTTCTATTACAGCTTTTTCCATTTCTGGTGTAAGAGTAAATCGACCTTCTCCATGAGCAATTGGAATATGAATATTTTTTGAAAAATTTGAAAAAGGTGTTTTTTTATTTACAGATTTCAATGTTCTATATGAATGATAAAAACCTGTTCCTAAAATTTCACCAGCTTCATTTGTTCGTTTGTTGTCGAGTAATGCAAGTGCTGGAATATTATTTTCATCCGATAAAATAAGTCCACTTTCTACCAACATTTGAGCTCCATTACAAATTCCTAAAATGGGGGCACCATTGTCTGCTAATTTTTTTAATGTTTGAAAAATAGGTTCTTGGCTTGAAACAATTCCACTTCTTCCTCTGTCTTCAAAAGAAAATCCTCCAGGGATAACAACTCCGTCAAATGTTTCTAGTTCGCTTGGTTTTCTGTTCCATAAAAAAACTTCAGATTGAAAACCTGCTGTTTTTAAAGCTCGCACTGTTTCTATTTCACAGTTGTTTCCGGGGAATGTTAAAACCGCAATTTTTGGAGAATTCATAAAATGTAAAAAATATAAAAAAAATATAAAAACAATTGATTATATTAAAATATTATCACATATGTTTATAAAATAATATAAATTTTTAAAATAATTCACCATTTTCTGTGTCTTCTGGGAGTTCAAGAGCCGAAACTTTTTGCAATCTATTTCCTGTAATTCCTTGAAGGTCTCCATAAAAACCAGATGTATTCATCATTACTCGTTCTAATTGTTTTTCTCTTTTGCTCCAGTGTTTTTGAAATGCTCGTTTTTCTGCATCTAAATCAGATTTCATACTAGAAAATGCGTCTACGATATTTTCTATTTTATTTTTAAATTGTGGCGATGATAAATATTCGTAAAGCATATTCATTTTTTCATCTTTTCCTTGCAGGCTTGTTTTAACAGTTCCGATTTCTAATATATGAAATCGTAATAATTTGATGAGAGATAGTGCAAATTTATAACCGACAATCCAAACTCCATTTCTAAATTCGTATTGTTCAACTCCTTCTGGTAATGTTTTTGAAACGAGAATAGCTATATCTGCACCAATATTTGCTTGATCATCTTTTAATTTTTGTAACCATCCTTCTGTCCAACTTTTTGTATTTTTAGATTCCCAAATAATAACTCCAGATTTTTGTCCTAAATTATTTCTTACTGTTTGAATAATATCTGCACCACGAATTCCAGTGGGAACATCTTCTATTATATCTGCTAAAAATTCATTTTGAAGCATATCTCTTAAATCATTTTCTTTTACATCTCCTTGAATTTGCATCGAGCCTTGTTCTGCTCTTCTTTGGGCTTCTTCTAGTGATTTTTTCATTTGTTCCATTTGTTTGTCTTTTTCTGCTAGTTTCAGCTTGTGGTCGTCAGAAAGAGATTTTTTTAATTCTTCTTCTAGTCTTATTTTTTCATCTGATAATAATTTTTCCAATTTTTTATCTTGTTTGTCTTTTTCTAGCTTTAGTTGTTCTTGCAGTTTTTTTTCAAGCTCTAATTCTATATTTTTTGATTTTTCTTCTAAATCTCTTTCTTTTTTAAGAAATTCTAGTTCTTTTTGTTGAGATTCTTCCAATTTTTTTTTGTTTTCTGTATTTTGATTTTCTAAATTTTTTAATTGAGTATCATATTCAGATTTTATTTTTTCATTGGCTTTTTCTTGTGCAATTTTCCATAAATGTATTTTTTCTTTTTGAAGGTTTTCTTCATATTGTTTTTTATGTTTTTCTTCTACTCCTTTTTGAAATTCTTCAGATAATGAAAATTCATGGTTACATTTTGGGCATTTTGCTTGTAGGTTCATATTTTTATGTAAAAAAACAGAGTATATAATTTTTAGTATATATACTCTATAATTTTTTGAATTTTTTTTCTAGAGACTTGCTAAAAAAGGATCTAATTCTTCTTCTTTTTTTTCTTCTCTTTCTTCTCTTACTTCTGGTATTGGAAATGGATTTTGAGATGGGGTTGTGATTTTAGCGGTTTCTGTTTCTGTTAAATATTCTACTTCTTCATCATCGTCTGCTTTTGCAAGGAAATCTGCAAAATCGTCATAATTTGTTTCTTCTTCTTCTTTTTCAATATATTTTTCAGGTTTTGGCATATCAAAATATTCTTTGTGTTCTGCGTATGGGATTTCTTCTTCTGAAAGTTTTTCTGTATTTTCAATAATTGGTTCTCCGAATAAATCAGTATTTTCACTATCTTTATTGTCTACTATTTCTTCTATATCTTCTATATCATCTTTTTTTATGTTCTCTATTTTCTCTATTTTCTCTATGTTCTCTATTTTTACTTCTGATTTTTTTTCTTGTTCTATTTTATTTTTTTCATCTAATTCTATATTTTCTGTATTTTCTACAGATTCTGCATTTTTATTCTCTACTATCTCTACTATCTCTACTATTTCTTCTGTCTTATCTATTTTATCTTTATTTTCTTGTATTGTTTCTTCTTCATGTTGAATATCATGTAAATATTCTGGTAAATCTGGCATTTTGTTTTCATTTGAAGTTTCTGAAATTTCTTCAGTTTTTTCTGTTATGATTTGTGATTCTGATTGTTTTGCGATTAAATCTTCTAGTCCTCGTTTTGGAATAGGGGCATGGAGTCGTTTTGCTTGAAAAAGTTTGGCTTCAAATACAATATCTGAAACAATTTCTTCAAAACTTTTTCCTCCTCGTTCTCTAATTTTAAATCCTGCAGCTTGTTTGTGTCCTCCTCCTCCAAAAATACTGGTAAATTCTACAGAATCAACATCATCGCTAGAGCTTCGGACGCTTGTAGAAATTATATCATCTTCTCGTTCTTTTACCAGTAATACAAGTTCTGTATCTGGAGTTGTTGCCATCAATTCATCAATTAAATCATTTGTATCGTCTGAGTGAGACCCTGTTTCTTCGAGGTCGTTTCGAGAAACGCTACTCCATACGATTTTATAAATAGGGTCATTTTGAAGTTTTGTAAGTACTCGTCCCCAGATTTTTAATGTAGATAAGCTTTTGGTTTTAAAGAGTTGTTTTACAATTTTTTGATGTTCTGCTCCATGGTCAATTAATATTGAAGCAATGTCTAGTGCTTCTGGGGTAGTATTTGAGTGCTGAAAACTTCCAGTATCCGTTAGCATTCCTGCTAAAAGCAATGTCGAAATATTTGCATCTAAAATTTCTTTATTTTTTATATTATTATTTTCTTCATCATTTACTTTAAATTCTTTTTCTAAATATGGAATTAAGTTATAAATAAGTTCTGTAGTAGAACAGCTTGTACTTTCTACTAAATTTACATCTCCAAATTGTGTGTTTGAAAAATGGTGATCTATGTTTATAACAGGAACTTCTTCAAATAATTTAATATTATCATTATACATTTTACCTAATTGAAATGTGTCTCCAGAGTCTAGAGTTATAATTAAATCAGGTTTTAATTGTGCTCCTAAAAAAGTGAAATCGCTTTCTTCAAATGGTGAATCTTCTGAAAATAAAAGAATATTTACTTTTCCATTTTCGACAGAATATTCAAGATTTTTAAATTTATTATTTTTATTATTTACAGAAATTTTAAATTTTTGATTTTTTTTATCTTCTTTTATAATTTCTTGTGAAAAAATATCACTAGATGGAAGAAACACAAATGCTTCAGGTACAGGGTCTGAACACACGGTTGTTGAGTGTTTTCCAAATTTATTTAAAATGAGGTGTAATGCAACTGATGCTGACATTCCATCGCAATCCATTTTTGCATGTGGCATTAAAACAATATTTTGTGATTTTTTAATTAGAGAGGCTACTTGTTTAAATGCTGTTGTTATTTCTTTTGTAAATTTCATGTGATTTTTTTTGATATAATTGAATTATTTTAAATTTTACATGTGGTTTATATATGTATTGAAGTTATTAATATAATTTCTTCATATAAGTTTAACATATTTAAAACACAAAAACAAGTGAATATATAATTAAGTATAAAAAAAGCAATAGCACTATTTTTTGTTTTATAAAAAAGTATGATAAAATAAACAGATATATCTGATATATGGAGAAAAATATGATAAACAAAATATTACATAATATTACATAAAAATAACATGTTCTTAAAAAAGTTTTTTAAAAAAAATATACTATCTGTTTTTATTTTATCTTTACTGTCTGTATTATCTATTTTTTATTTATCTTCTTTTTTTTCTGCACATACTTATGCGGCAGATGGGCATTTGCCATCGGTTTATAAAGATTTTACAAATAATTTAAAAGAAATTCCAAAGCCTATAGAAGGTGATGGGGCTATAGATATGACGCAAAAATTAATTAAAGAAAAAATAGTTCCATTGGCAAAATTTATATTTATTGGGGTTGGGTTAATTTTTCTTGGAATGTATGCGTATCAGGTTACTCTTGGTATGGGGGAAGATGATCAGATAAGTTCTGGAAAAGATAATATAATGTATGCAGCAATGGGGTTTGCGTTGGTTGCGTTGGCAGAACCAATGACAAAAATTTTTGATCCGATAGGAGCAGAAGATGTTACTCATATTTTGCAAAAATCAGCGTTTGAATCAGTTACGATGTTAATAATAAATAGTTTAGAAGTCTTGTTGGGGACAATTTTAGTAATTTTGATTTTTTATGCAGGAATGCAAATGGTTACAGCAGATGGTGATGATAAAACTATGGAAGATGCAAAAAATACATTTAAATATAGTTTTATTGGAATCCTTATTATAATGATTGCAAAGCCATTAGTTACTCAGGTTTTTTATCCACAATTGGGAACTGTCGATATTGGAAAAACTCAAGTTGAAAATTTTATGGCAGAGGCTTTTGGAATATTAGAATATTTATTACAATTTCTTGGAATATTGGTTTTTGTTTCTTTTGTGTATGCATCTGTTCAATATTTAATGTCTGGTTCTGATGATGGAGCAAGAGAAAGTGCAAAAAATATTTTACTGTGGTCTGTGATAGGAATGGTGATAATCTTGTTTGCGTATGCAATAGTTATGTTTGTTGTTCCATCTTCTTAGTTTCTTAAATTTTATTATAAAATATGTTATTTTTACAAAATGTATCAAATATATTAACAGGTTTTACAAAAAAAATATTATTAGTATTTACTATTTTTACTGTTTTTTCTCTGTTTTCTATTTTTGTTATTTCTTCGTTAGAAGGAAAAATTTTGCAAAATAATAATTTTTTAGCAGCTTTAACTATAGATATTCCTTTTGATAGTGATGATGCTGGGTTGTATGTTGAAACTGGTGGTGAAGATATAGTTTCTCAAGAAGCTCCTGATGATGGTGCAGATCAAATGATAAATATTTTGGTTACGGTATTTCATACCATGAAATGGGTTATTGGGTTTTTAGCATTGTTGTGGGTTATTGTATCTGGTGTTTATATGGTTGCAAATTCAAATGATGAATCAGAGTATGGAAAAGCAAAAAATATGATGAAATATTCACTTGCAGGTTTAGCCATAATGCTATTGGTAGAACCTCTTGTATTAGATGTTTTGATTGGTGGGGGAAATGGTGGACTAGATTCAACTGCGGAGTGGGATGTAGAACGAATGAAAATAGTCTATGATAATTTTACTATTCAAACACAAGGAATTTTAAATTTTATAAAAACATTCTTAGTTTTTATTGCTATGGCATATATTATTATGAGTGGCGTGAAAATGATGGCTTCATTTGGAGAAGAAGAGCAATTAAGTGAGGCAAAAAGTATGTTTATGCCAATTTTGGTTGGAATGTTAGTTATAGTATTTAATGAATTTTTTGTTGATTATGTTTTATATAACTGGATGTTTGATGGAGAAGAAGTTAGATATGCTCCTGATGGTGATAATGCACGAGTTCTGATTGAAGCAATTATTGGATATTTAATGTATATTTTAGAATTCTTAGCATTGATTGCCTTTGTATACTTATTATATGGAGGATTTCTGTATATTACATCATTTGGAAGTGAGGAGAAGGCTTCTGAGGGAAAAGTTATTGTTATAAATGCTATGATTGGAATTTTTATTATTATGTTCTCTTATGTATTAATGATGTCAATTTTAAATTTTAGTATTTTTTAATATATTAAAAATTGTTTTAGATTTCTTTAACATGCTAAAATTAATTTACAATAATAATTTATATATTTATGTCTAAAATTTGGACGGATTAGGAATTATGAGATGGTTTGTTTCAGGGGTTATTTCAAAACAATTAGAAGTAAAAGAAATGAGTAAAAATCACAAAAGAGATGTTTTTAGCCGATATTGCAAATGATATGGTAAAACAAGAAAATATGCCATTTAGAGATGCATATACAAAAGCATTTGAAAGAATAGGGGATTATGAAGTAGATTTTCAGAAAAATATTGCTGAAAAAGTTTCATTGGGAAGTGCTGGAAATTTAGGAATGTAAATCAATCTAAATATTATAACACGTTTACGCAATCCGCTGCTTGTTTTGCAATTTTTCGAGTTTCATTTATATCAGTATCTAAATCTGCATATGTCACCGCTACTCCCATTCTTCGGAATTTTCTAGTGGTAGGTTTTCCAAAAATTTTAATATCAGTATTAGGGATTTGTAATGCGTCTTCAATTCCAGAAAATTTTGGAAAATTTTCTGGGGTTAAATTATTTTCTTTATTTATTTCATTTCCAGATTTTTCTGCTAAAATTACTGCACTTACTCCTGATTTTAATAAATCTATTTTTTCAATTGGAAGCCCTAAAATTGCTCTGGTGTGCAATTCGAATTCATTTAAATTTTGAGTTCCTGCAAGAGTTACCATTCCCGTATCATGTGGTCGAGGTGAAAGTTCAGAAAACCAAACTGTATCTTTCCCTATAAAAAACTCTATCCCCCAAATTCCAGCACCTCCTAATTGAGCCGTTACTTTTTTTGCCATTTCTTGAGCTTCTTGCAAAAGTTCTATTTTCATTGGGCAAGGTTGCCAACTTTCCATATAGTCTCCTCTTTCTTGCCGATGTCCAATTGGAGCACAAAACAAAGTTTCTCCGTTCTTTTGTGTAACTGTCAAAAGTGTAATTTCATATTCAAAATCAATAAATGATTCTACAATGACTTCTACTAAATCCCCTCGACTTCCTGCTAAAGCATCATCCCATGCTTTCTTTATATCGGAAAATTCTCTAACATAAGATTGCCCTTTTCCACTACTCGACATTAATGGCTTAATAACGCACGGGATTCCTATTTTTTCTACAGCAGTTTCTAATTCTTCTAATGTTTTTGCGTATTCATAGTTAGCAGTTTTTAAGCCTAAATCTTTTGATGCTAAATCTCGAATAGCTTTTCTATTCATTGTATAATTTGTTGCTTTTGCACTTGGAACTACTTGAATTCCAGCTTTTTCAAAATCAAATAATTTTTCTGTTCTAATAGATTCTACTTCTGGGACAATTAAATCTGGAGAATGTTTTTTCACAATTTTTTCCAAAGCGTCAGTATCAAGCATATCAATAACTTCAAAAGAATCTGCCACCTGCATAGCAGGAGCATTTGGATAATTATCCACGGCAATCACATATTGCCCCAGTCGTTTACAGGCAATAGTTACCTCTTTTCCAAGTTCTCCAGAGCCTAATAATAGAATTTTTTTCATAAATATAAATTTTATATAATATTAAAAAAGTTTTAAATAGTTTTTCTTAGGTCTTCTATTTCACTATTTGTTAATCCTATTTTTATTGCTATTGTTTTATTATCTAATACATTTAATAAGTTTTTTGCTATCTCTAATTTAGCT
>CAZDZQ010000033.1:0-4213 GCA_964509985.1 uncultured Candidatus Peribacteria bacterium | reverse complement strand
TTCTCCGATTGTAACTGGTGCTGCTAAAACATTTTGATAATTTTCTGAAAATAATGCTGGTGAAATTATATTTGCTCCAGTACTGAGTAATACACCTAATGTTATGGTTGAAAGTTTTAAAGAAATATTTTTATTTTTTTTCATGATGATGATTATTATGATTTTTGTATTTATTTTTAACTATTTATTTAAAATTATTATATTTTATTTGTAGATATATATAGTTGATATATTATAATATCAGATTATTATATCAGTGTTTATCATAAAAATCAATACTATAATTTTGTTTATAGTGTCATATTTTGATATAATTTATAGAAATTTAATTTTAATTATTTTTAATAAACGTAATAAACTTAATAAACACAAATATGAATATATTTTCAGATACAATAGAAGAGTTATATAAAAAATTTTCTTCATCAGAAATTGGACTTACGAGTGATATGGTAACTTTAAAACAAGAAACTTTTGGAAAAAATGCTTTACCCGTTGCGAAAAAAAGATGGTTAAAAATGCTGTTGTCAGAGTTTACAAGTCCGCTTGTTTTTATTTTGATTGCAGCAGTTTTTCTTATGCTTTTGGTTCCAATTTTAGAATCAGGGCATATTTCTTCACATGATTTAATTGAGCCAATTGCTATTATTATAATTTTGCTATTTAATGGATTTTTAGGTTTTTTTCAAGCGTGGAAAGCAGAAAATACATTAGAGGCGTTAAAAACTCTTCAGCCTGAATTTGCATCAGTTTTACGAAATGAAAAAGTTATAAAAGTAAAAACAGAAAATTTGGTGCCAGGTGATATAATTTTATTATCAGAGGGAGAAAAAATTCCTGCAGATATTAGATTAATAGAAGCTCATGATTGCAAAGTGAATGAATCTCTTTTAACAGGAGAATCAGAATCTGTATATAAAACAGAAAAATTGAGTACAGAAGAAAATCCAGAAAATGTTGTTTTTTCAGGAAGTGAGCTTATTTCTGGAAGAGCAAAAGGAATGGTGGTGGCGATTGGAATCGATACAAAAATTGGGAAAATTGCACACATGCTCACAGAAATTGAAAGACCAGAATCTCCTATGGAAAAAAAGTTGGAGTCGCTTTCAAAAAAAATTGGAATTGGAATGGTTGTACTGTGTGGTGTTGTTTTTGTTTTGGCAACAATGCAAGATATTCCATGGATTGATGCCTTGTTTACGGCTATTGCACTTGCAGTTGCAGCTGTTCCAGAAGGGCTTCCTGCTGTTATGACAATATCTTTAGCGATTGGGGTTTCTGTTATGGCAAGAAAAAAAACACTGGTTAGAAACTTACAATCCGTTGAAAGTTTAGGATCTGTAACAGTGATAGCTTCTGATAAAACAGGAACAATTACACAGAACAAAATGACAGCGGTGCAAATATTTTTAGCACATAATAAAAATATTGTAGAAAAATCAGATTTTAAAACTATTTTTTTATCGGATAATTCTGATTATTTAGATGAAAAAAATATTAGGTTTTTAGAAGTTTTACAAAATTGTAACGATGCAGTTTTGCCAAATATTGGAGATCCTACAGAAATTGCGTTACTCGAACTATCAGAAAAATTTTCAGCAAAAAAATATGAAAGAATAGATGAAATTCCGTTTTCTTCCAACACGAAATGGATGAGTACAACACATGAAATCTCAGGAGAAAAAATTGAGTTTATAAAAGGAGCTCCAGAAATTGTAGTGAATCAGTGTGAAAAAAATATTCAAAATATTATTTTAGAAAAATCTACATTTTTAGCAAAACAAGGTTTAAGAACATTGCTTATTGCTCAAAGAAAAAATGGAGAAGAGTATGCAGAATTTTTAGGAATTATTGCCTTACAAGACCCTCCTAGAGAAAATGTAAAAGAATCAATTAAAATTGCTAAAGGTGCTGGAATCAGAACTATTATGATAACTGGAGACCATGCAATTACGGCAAAAGCAATTGCATCACAGGTAGGAATTGTATCAGAAGTTTTAGAAGGAAAAGATTTGGAAAAAATTACAGATAAAGAATTGCAAGAAGCCGTAAAAACAATTTCTATTTTTGCAAGAGTTACTCCTCATCATAAGGTAAATATTTGTAAAGCATTACAACAAAATGGTGAAGTGGTTGCAATGACAGGAGACGGTGTAAACGATGCTCCAGCAATTACACAGGCACAAGTTGGAATTTCTATGGGAAATATTGGAACTTCGGTTGCAAGAAATGCTTCGGATATTGTGTTATTAGACGATAATTATTCAACAATTGTGAAAGGAGTAGAGGAGGGGCGACGAATTTTTGTAAATATTAAAAAAGCAATTGTGTTTTTATTGGCAACAAATTTTGCAGAAATTTTAGTATTATTGCTGGCTTTATTGTTTACAATGCCAGTTCCGTTGTTACCACTTCACATTTTATTTATAAATTTATTAACAGATTCTATTCCTGCTCTTGCACTCGCTGCAGAGCCTTTGGAAAAAGACACTATGAAGAAAAAACCAAAACCTACAAGTGAAGGATTTTTTACAGGAGCTTTAGGAATTATTTTATTTTTAGGAACATTAATTTCTCTTTTTGTTTTAGGATTTTTCTATTTTTCTCAAGAAATGGGGGCAACTTTGGGGCAATCTCAAACTCTTGCATTTGTAACACTTTCACTTTTAGAAATGGCAGTTATTGTTTCTCTTCGAACTCATGAAAATATTTTTTCTATAAATGTTTGGAAAAACATGAATAAATGGGTGGTATATGCATTGATAATTGTTATTTTTGTTACAATATTTTCTGTTGTTAGTTCTGTTTCTGAATATTTAAAGCTTGAAATATTTGATAATATTTATTGGTTATGGGTTTTTGGAGGATGTATGTTTACGGTTTGTTCTGTTGAAATTTTTAAGAAATTTTCTGATAGATGGTAAGATCTAGTGTATAATTTAAAAAATAATAAAGATTATGAATTTAGCAGATTTAGGAGATAAAGAAGAGACTGAATGGATTGAAAAATATGAGTCTATAGTGGTTCCTTTTTGCAAGACAACTTTTTATAAAATTTAAGGTATGTTCTAAGTTCTTATAAACTTATATTTGGAACTATTTTTTTTATCAAAACATCTTGAACACCTTGGTCTGTATTAAATATTTTTGGATAAGGATATTGTTTTAATGCTGTCTTTAAAGCCTTTATACAAAATTCTTTTTCCATCGTTATAGAAATTTCCCATGATAAAATATATCGAGAATACCAGTCTATAACAGCAGCTAAATATATCCATCCCTGACTCATTTTAATATAAGTTATATCTGTGGCCCAGACCTGATTAATACCCGTAATATTTAATTTTTTTAATAAATATGGATATTTTTTATGATACTGAATCTTAGATTTTTTACATTTTTTTTTGTGGATAAATCGCTTTAAGTCCCATTATAAGCATTAAACTTCGTACTTTTTTTACTCTAATTAAAAAACTTTCTCGTTGTAATTGAGCTGCAATTCTTCGTTTTCCATAAAACGGACTTTTACTAAATATTTCTTCTATTCTATTTATTAGAATTTTGTCTTTTGGGTTCTGATATTCTTTTTTATACAAACTTGACCTTGAAATATTTAATAATTCCTATTTGTTTGTAGAGTTGATCCATTGGGATCGTAGCTTGCTCTCCATCGCTTTATAGGGTGAATGACTTCCACAGAATTACAAAAGCCATTAGAAACAGTTTTCTTGCCTATTAACACCTTGGGTATATTTGATTTTTTTTCATAAATAATGAGTTTGTATCCATCTTCTATTTCTAAAAAATCTTCTACATAAAAATTTTCTTTGTATTCTTCTGGTAAAAAAAAGGATTTTGTTATTTCCATAAAAAAAGAGAGTAAAATGACTTCGTCATTCTACTCTCTTTTTTGCCTCCAGCACATCAAATTCTGAAATACCCTAAGTTTTAATATTTTATTTTCCAATTATATTTTTACCAACATTGCTATTTTTAAAAGATGAATTACGTGCTGAATTTTTTTCTGTTCCTATAGTTATATCTGCAGGTTTAATATATTTCTTTCTCTTTGGTGTAATTGTAATGTTATTATTTGGCTTTGTATTTAAAGAGCTAATGTAATATCTTTGTAAGGTTTCGAATTGACCTCTCTCTTTAGGTGTTAATATATCACTTTCTAATACTTTTTTTAATTCTGTTGATAAATATTTCA
>CAZDZQ010000032.1:0-1925 GCA_964509985.1 uncultured Candidatus Peribacteria bacterium | reverse complement strand
ACATCGTAATGATGAATCTTATATTTTACTTCAACCAAGGCAACTTCTTTTCCGTTTATCATTACAATATCATATTCTCCTCTTACATTTTTTAAATCTTTTTGCCAATGTTGACCAATTTCATCATATTTAATATTTCCTAATTTTTTCTTTTTAGAAAGTGAAGAATAAAAAAAATCTTCTGCAACTGCACCATTATTTTTTCCAATATTTCCCAAAGTAATTCCCATTCGAATTAATTTTTCTTCATTTTTTTTTATAATCTCATCAGTTTTTTTCATTTGTTCATTTGTTTCTTTCTGAGAAATTGCCAAGCTTGCAACCGATGCTTTTAATTCTTCATCTGTTATTTTCATATAATTATTAGTAAAATTTATTTTTAATTTATTTATTATATATTTATTATATCAAATTAAAATTTTTATTTCACAAAATTTTCCAATATTTTTTTCCCTATATTCCCCGACTTTTCAGGATGAAACTGCACACCAATATAATTTTTATGCTGAACAGCACAACAAAAACTAAATTGTTCATAGTCTGTCATTCCTAAAATATCTACACGATTTTCTGGAAAACAATAATATGAATGCACAAAATAAAAATCTGAATAATCTTTTATTCCTTCAAAAATCCAGTGTGTATACGAAATTTTTGAAACTTCATTCCACCCCATATGAGGAACTATTTTTACATCTGATTTTTTAAATTTTTTTACAGAACCTTTTATTAATCCTAAACACTGTGTCTTTTCTCCCGCTTCATCTCCTTCTTCTGAATATTCAAAAAGTAATTGCATTCCTACACAAATTCCAAGAACAGGTTTTTGAGTATTTTTCAAAAAAATATCAAATTTTCTTTTTTTCAACTCCTCCATACAACTTTTTGCATGCCCAACTCCTGGAAAAATTATTTTTGTAATTTCCTGTGTTTCAAAATCTTTTGGATTTTCACTTACCATATATTTTACTTCCATTTGGTCAAGTGTATTACACACCGATTGCAAGTTTCCTGCATTATAATTAATTATTCCAATCATATTATTATATTATTTATAAATTTTGTAGTGCTATTTTTACAATTTCTTCATCTGATTTTTCTGCTATTTCAGATAAAAATTGCTGAGAATTTTGATTATTTCCTGCAAATAATTCTTCAATATTTCTTTTTACAAATCCTAAACTTTCAAGCATAAGTTTTATATCTGAATATTTTTCTGATGTCTTATCTTGAAAACTATGTTTATTATTTTCAGAATTATTTTCCAACAAAATTGTTGGTAATTTTCCTTTCAATTCTAATATCATTCGAGATGCTGTTTTTTTTCCAACTCCTGGGACTTTTGTAAGAAATTTTACATCTTCTTCTTCAATTGCTTTTTCTATATCGGAAAATGACATTTCACTCATCAGTAAAGCACTTTTTGGACCAATTCCAGAAACAGAAAGCAAAGTTTCAAAAAAATTTAATTCTTCTCTTGTTTCCATTCCGTATAAATCGTTTACATTTTCCGAAACTCTATGAAATGTATATAAAAATATTTCATCTAATTTTTTATATTTACATAAAATTCTATTTGGCAAATAAACCAAATATCCAACACCATTTACATCGATAAAGACACTTGCAGATTTTTCATCTTCATTTTTTTCAAAGATTTTTCCTTTTATAAAAGCTATCATTAGGTATTTATATTAAAAATATATTTAATTTATCAGTTTATCAATTTTTTACAATAATTATTCCACTCTATCCATGCTTCTAGATTCTCTAAACTCTCTAAATTTTTTATAAAATTATCTATTTTAAGAGTAAGATTATCTATTTCTTCAATTGATTTTTGTAATAAAACAAAATCTGAGATAGATGCCCTTTGAACAGAAATTCTTGCAATAATTCTTTCTATATCAGAAACTTTTTTAAAA
>CAZDZQ010000031.1:0-42385 GCA_964509985.1 uncultured Candidatus Peribacteria bacterium | reverse complement strand
CATCAGCATCAATTCCTCCAGCTTTATACAATTCTCTATCATTTCCAGAAAGTTGATACGCATCTACTGCACATGTTTCAAATTTTTCTGGACAAATTTGATTATCAAAACATAGTGTCTTTACTGCTGTACTCAATCCTGATTTTGAATTGTGGTCTTCTACTGTAATAACTGTTTTTGCTGTTTTTAATGAATTTAAAAGTGTTTCGTCAAATTGTTTAATACTTGATGCAATTACTACTTCAATATGTTTTTGTTTATCAGATTGTTCCCAAGCAGAAAGTGCTTCTGCAACAGTTCCACCAATAGCAACAATTACAATTTTTTCTTGGCAATCATCTTTAGCTTTTCGTAAAATATCACATTTTCCATATTCATATTTATAATCAGCATCAAAGAAAATTTCTCCATTTTCTTTTGTTAAAACAGGAAGTTTGTGTCGTCCCATTCGAACATAAAAATTTCCATAATGCGATGCAACATATCTAATTAATCTATCACAATGATTTGCATCTGCAGGCTCGCAAACATTTGTATTAAACATTCCCAAAAAACTTCCAGCATCTTCTATAGCTTGATGTGTTGGACCATCAGGTCCTGCACTCAGCCCAGCATGAGTTGCAACCATTTTTACATTACATCTATTTATATCATTTAATCGAGCTTGGTCTTTTGCCCGAGACCCCATAAACGCTGCAAAAGTTGAACAAAATGGAATATATCCAGAAAGTGAAATTCCTCCAGAGCATGACACTAAATTTTGTTCTGCAATTCCAACCTCTATATGCTGTTTTGGTAAATTTTGTGCTACAAATTTTGTCATTACACTTCCTTGTAAATCGGCAGAAAGTGTTAAAATTTCTTCATTTTTTTCTGAAATATCAAGCAAAGCTTTTCCATATGCAGACCGACAATCGCTTACAGTTCCAGCTTCATACACAATTGGAGTGCTTTTATTAATATAATCTAATTCTGTTAAATTTTCTGTAAAAATATTTTCTTGCGGAAACCACGAAATGTCATTTTTTCTAAAATTTTCTAAAATTTCAATTTCTTCTGATGTCAATTTCAATTCTGGTTGTTCTAGTGCATTTTTTACATCATCCATGCTTGGAGCTTTTCCATGCCATGCAGAATTTAATTCTCGACCATCTTTTGCCATAAATTCTACTCCGTATCCCATAATCGTTTTTCCAACAATAAGTGTTGGTTTTTCTTCTTGTTCACTTGCATTTGTTAATGCATCAGAAATTTCTTGATGATTATGTCCATCAATTTCAATAACATTCCACCCACATGCTTTTCCAATTTCTACAATATTTGTATTCATTGTATCTTCCAAGCTTCCTGTTAGTTGAACCTGATTGTAATCTACAAATACACAGAAATTGTTTAATTTTTCTTGAGCCGCAAAAAGAAATGTTTCATATACTTGCCCTTCTTGTGCTTCTCCATCTCCAATTGTTGCAAAAACCATTTCTAAATATTGGTCTTCATCACTTGCATTTAAAAAATCTTTTTGTGCAGAAACTGCCACTCCTGCAGCCATAGAAACACCTGCCCCCAAAGGACCAGTTCCAACAGGAATTCCTTTTACATGTCTATTTACATGTCCTTCAAAAACACTTCCAGGTTGTCGTAAAGTGTTTAAAACTTCTTGTTTATCTACATATCCCATTTCTGCCAAAACTGCATAAATTGCTGGAGCAATATGCCCATTTGAAACAATGCATTTTTCTCCTGTTTGAGAAATAACCTGTGTGTATAAAACACTAAAAAAGTCTAGATTGGAAAGTGACCCACCTGGGTGTCCACTTTTTGCTTTTGCAACCATTTCAATTACAGATGCACGACATGCTTTTGAAAATGCAGAAATAAGTGCTAAATTTTTATCAGAAAGTTTTGGAATATCAGTCATATAGATAGTAAGTATAAAGAAAAAAAAAATAAAAATAATTTTTTTATTATCTAAATTTTACCATGTATTTTTTTGTTTTAATAGTTAAATCTAGCAAGAATTTCAGATTTTTGATAATATATTTTTAAAAAAAAGCTAATTTCCTTTTTACTCTTAATTTTATGTCTCGAATAGAAACGCAAAACGAAATAATTCAAGAAGAAAACAGAACCGGGGTTATGACCCATGTTATTGTTGGGTATCCCAATTTACAAGCAACTGAAGATTTGGTGGTAACTATGGCAGAAAACGGTGCAGATTTTATAGAATTACAAATTCCATTTTCTGACCCTGTTGCAGATGGACCAACTATTTTAAAAGCATCTCAAATTGCATTAGATAATGGAGTAACAGTTGAAGATGCTTTTATCTTAGCAAAAAATTTAAGAAAAAGAGGTGTAACCATACCTCTTTTATTTATGACATATGCCAATATTGTGAATGCATATGGAATTGAAAAATTTGCAGAACACAGTGCAAAAGTAGGAATAGATGGATATATTATTCCAGATTTACCATTTGATACACCAGAAGGGCAAGAATTATTTAACTTATCTCAAAAATACGAACTCGAAATGATTCCACTGTATGCACCAACTATGAATAAAAATAGATTTGAATTATTAAGCACATATGCACAAAATATTGTATATGCTGTTTCACGAACTGGAGTAACGGGAACAAAAGGAACAAGCTCTGAAACAGACTTAGATACATATTTAAATACAATAAAAAATAACACATCTCAAAAGACTAAAATTGCACTTGGTTTTGGAATTCAAAGCCATGAGCAAATTAAAAATTTAAAAGATGTTGTAGATACTGTGGTTATTGGTTCACATTTGGTTAGAGTTTTTGACGAAAAAGGAAACGATGGAGTTGCTAAATTTTTAAAGGAAATTTAAAACCAATCTTTTAATTCTTTTGGTTCTGGTATTTTAGAAACAATTTCATCAAGCAAAGCTTCTACCCCTTGTCCAGTTTTTGCAGAAACTTGTAAAATTTCTTCTTTTGGAACACCAATAATATTTTCAATTTCTGTACCAACTCGTTCTGGATCGGCAGCAGGTAAATCTATTTTATTTAAAACAGGAATAATTTCTAAATCGTTTTCCATTGCAATATACAAATTTGCAAGTGTTTGAGCTTCAATTCCTTGAGATGCATCAACCACCAAAATTGCCCCTTCACACGCAGCAATAGAGCGAGAAACTTCATATTGAAAATCTACATGGCCAGGTGTGTCAATTAAATTTAACATGCATCCTTTCCATGCCATTCGAACAGGTTGTAATTTTATAGTAATTCCTCTTTCTCGCTCTAAATCCATTCCGTCTAAAACTTGCGATTGCATTTCTCGCTTTGTAAGCGTTCCTGTAATTTCCAACATTCTGTCTGAAAGTGTCGATTTACCGTGATCTATATGTGCAATAATTGCAAAATTTCTAATATTTTTTGTCATGAAGTTTTTTTGTAATTAAAAGTATTTTAAATATAACAGATTTTAGATCAAGATATAAACTTATTTCAAAATTTCTTCAACTTTTTTAACTAAATCATCTGTCTTTGTAACACTATGACCAACCTTTACTTCTTGCCCTTTAAAGAAAAATATAATTTCTATATTTCCATTCGATTCTTTTAAAACAGATTTTAATTCTGCTAACTTTTCTGAAGAAATATTTGCAGGCAAGAAAATTTCCCATTTTGTACTTAATTTTTCAGCAACAGCCTCTTCCTCTTTTTTCTTTTCTTTCAATATTTTTTCATTTATTTTCGATTCAAAAGATTCCTGAATTATATCTTTTTGCTCATTTTTATCATTACTATTATTATCTGTATTTTTTATCATTTGAAACTGCTCTGCTTTTTTTCGTACATCTTCTAATTTTGATTTTTTACATTCAAAAACTGTCATTTGCCAATCTCCATTTCTATCGGTAACTTCACCTTCCAGCTCTAAAAACCATTCTCCATCTAAACAATCCGCAAATTTAGTATACATTTTTGGAAAAAATACTAAATCCAATTTTCCAGATAAATCTTCAATAGATGCAATTGCCATAGTATCGCCAGCCTTTGTCATCAATTTTTTTACAAAAGTTAAAAGCCCTTGAGTTCTAATATTTTGCTCACGACGTCCCGCAGTTTTTTTTAAAATTTTTGCTTTTTCAGGTAACGCTGAAATTACTGTTCCAGATTTTTCCAAAAATTCTTTCATCCCTTGCAAAGGATGTCCAGAAACATACAATCCTAACACTTCTTTTTCTAATAAAAGAGTTTGTGCCAAAGACAGCTTATTTTCTTCATTTGGTTTTTCCAATTTTAAATTGGCAGTTTCTACCTCAATATCATCCATACTAAATAAATCTTGAACAGCTTCATTTATTTCTGTTTTTGAATCTTTTGTAAATTGTAATATTTTTTCAATATTATTTAAAATAAGATCTGTTTTTTCCATTTTTACCAAAGCCCCACCTTTTGCCAAAGCTTCTAAAGATTTTTTGTTTACAACTTTTGGACCACAACTTTCCAAAAATTCTACAAAATTTGCAAATTTATTATTTTTTAATTTTCGAGCTTCAATCAATTGAGATACAATATTTTCTCCAATTCCTTTAATTGCATTTAAACCAAATCGAATAGTAAAATCATCAATTACAGAAAAACTAAAATCACTCTCATCCACAGAAGGTGGTAAAACTTTAATACCTAAACTTCTACATTCTTCAATATCTAAAATAACTCTGTCTGTATTTTGAGCATCACTCATTAAAAGTGCTGTCATAAATTCTACAGGATACCGAGCTTTTAAATATGCCGTTTGATACGCAATAAGTGCATAACACGCAGCATGTGATTTATTAAATCCATATCCAGAAAAAGGAACAATTACATCATCAAAAATATGTTTTGCAAGTTTTTCTGTATGTCCATTTTTTATAGCCCCTTGAATAAACAAGTCTCTTTGAGCCATTAATTCGCTTTCAATTTTTTTTCCAATTGCTCGTCTTAAAAGATCTGCTCCTCCAAGTGTAAATCCTGCAAATACTTTTGCAATTTCTAAAATTTGTTCTTGATAAATCGCAATTCCAAATGTTTCTTCAAGGATTGGTTTTAAAATTTCTGCTGGATATTTTACTGTTTCTGGGTTATGTTTTCCCTCAATATAATCTGGGATAAATCTCATTGGACCAGGTCTATAAAGCGAAACCATTGCAATTAAATCTTCAAATCTTGTTGGTTTTAGCTCTGTTAAATATTTTGTCATTCCTGCAGATTCTAGCTGAAAAACACCAGTTGTAAATCCTTCTGTTAAAAGTTTAAATGTTTTTTCATCTTTCATATCAATATCAAGAATTTCAATATCAACATTATGTCGCTGTTTTATAAGATTCATTGTGTTTTCAAGAATTGAAAGATTTCTCAATCCTAAAAAATCCATTTTTAAAAGTCCAAGCTGTTCTAGTGGTTTTGCTTGAAATTGAGTGATAAGAATACTGTCATCTTTTGGAGCTGGTTGAAGCGGACAATATTTTATGATTGGTTCTGGAGTGATCATTACTGCACATGCATGAACCGAAATATGTCTAATGTTTCCTTCTAATTTTATTGCAGTATTATAAATTTCATTCCATTCTTTGTTTAATTCTAATGCTTCTTGAAGTTCTGTAGAATCTTCTTTTGCCGATTTTAATTTCGTTCCTGGTTTATCTGATATTAATTTTACTAATTCATTTGCTTCACTAAATGGCAATCCATAAACTCTTGCAACATCTTTTATTGCAGCTCGTGCCGCCATTGTTCCAAAAGTCGCAACATTCGCAACTTTATCTCTTCCATATTTATTTCGTACATATTCTAAAACTTTTTCTCGTCCAGTATCTGCAAAATCAATATCAATATCTGGCATAGAAACTCGTTCTGGATTTAAAAATCGCTCAAAAAATAAACCATATTTAAGAGGGTTTATATCCGTAATTTCTAATAAATACGCAACAATCGCACCCGCGGCACTTCCTCTACCTGGACCAACTGCAACTTTATTATCTTTTGCCCATTGTACAAAATCTCCAACAATCAAGAAATAGGCATTAAATCCCATATCTCCAATAATTTTTAATTCATAAGTAAGCCGTTCAATAATTTCATCATATTCTTTTTGTTCTAAATTTGTTTCGCTTCTTGAAATTGGTGAATTATCAACTTTTGCAATAATTTCTTGAAAATTTGAATCTGAAATATAAACACCTCGATATTTTCCACCAAATCTTTTTCGCAAACCCTCTTCACACATAAACCGTAATAAATGTGCTTCATCTCTAAAATTTGGTGTAACTTCCCATTTTGGAATTAAATTTGTAGAAAAATCAAACTCATAACTGCATTGATCCGCAATAATTTGAGTATTGTTTACAGCTTCTGGAATATCAGAAAAATATTCTCGTATTTTTTCTTCTGACATAAACGACATATCATGCTGTTTATACGAAATTCTGTCTGTATCTTGTTTTTGCAAAGTGTATTGCATGCAAATAAGAGTATCATGCACATCACTATCCTCTGTTTCTAAATACCGAACATCGTTTGTTGCAACTGGTTTAATATTTGTTTTTGCAATAATTTTTTTAAAATTTTCTTGAAAAGTTTTTTCTTCTTCTAAATTTGGTCGTGGTGTAGTTTCCAAATATAAATTTTCTGGTGTAAAAATTTCTTGATATTTTTTGATAACTTCTTCTGCTTTTTCTAAATTATTGTGTTCTAAAAAATTTGTAGTTTGACCACCTGCACGAGGTAAAATAGCAATAATGTCATCAGAAAATTCTTTTAGAACTTCCATATCAATTCGTGCAACATAATAAAAACCGTCTTGAAATGCAGTAGAAACAAGTTTTAATAAATTTTCATATCCTTTATTTGTTTTTGCAATTAAAACAATTCTTTGCCTTTTTGAGTCTTTTCCCACTTCTTTATCAAATCGACTTCGTGGCGACATAAACATTTCACAACCAATTACAGGTTTTATATCTTCTGCAACACAAGCTTTATAAAATTCAATAGCACCGTGCATATTTGCTCGGTCTGTCAAAGCAACATGCGTTTGTCCATGTTTTTTTGCTACTTTTGCTAATTCTTTTACGCTTGGAAGTGAATCTAAAAATGAATATTCGCTGTGCGTGTGAAGGTGTGTGAAAGACATAGTTTTTTTATTTTTTAAATAAATTTTCCAAGAATATGATTATTTTATCAAAACTTTCGGAATATTGTTGTAATTTAGATATATTAATTTTTTCTCCAAAATAAGAACCTTTTCGTTTTGCATAAGTATATTCTTTTTTTACAATTTTTTCATAAATTTGTTTTGAATTTAAATCTTCAGCATTTTTAATTTTTTGATTTATTTTTTTTAGATTTGGTTTTAAAACTTCTTTTTGAATATTTGCATCTTTTAAAATATTCAATAACCAGCTTTCTAAATTAATATGAGCTAATGTATTATATACAATATCTATATTTTTTTCATTATTTTTACAATCTTTGTAATTAACAATGGATAAAACTTGTTTTTTTGTTAAAATTTTCTGAACTTCTTCTATTTTTTCTTCTTCTTTTTTTCCATCAGAATCCCATAATATAAGTCTTATTATTTTTTTATATCCAATAGATAATTGATAATCTCTAAAAATTGATTTATTAAGATTTTTTAAAAGTGTTGAATGTCCTGCTTCTTCTTGTTTTTGAGGAGATGCAAAAAAAACAGTTATTTCATCATCTTTTTCAAGTATAGAATTTTTTTCATTATTCTGAAATTTAAAACCATAATGTGTAATTAACAATGAAGATATAAACGCTTGCATGCTTTGTTCTTCAAAAATAATGCTGATAAAAAGTTTTTTAGAATTGCTCATTTTTTTATTTTAATGGAATGAAATCATCAATATATCCTTCACTAAATAATTCACTTGGTTGCGAATTTTTAAATTCTTCTTGAATTTCTGGTGGCAATTGAGACATAACATCTTTATAGTTCATGATATTCGATTTATTCTTTTCTGAATCTTGTAAAATATAAATATCTTTTTTTTCAAATTCATCTAAAAATAAAGGAGAATGTGAAACAAAAAATATTTGAGATTTTTTAGATATAAGTTTTAACATTTCAGTAAAGGAAGAAATTAAATTTGGATGAAGGTATGAATCTATTTCATCAAAAATTAAATATGTTGGAGCTTTAAAAATTTGCTTTTCAGAATTAAGAGAAAGCCAGCTATTTAATGTAATGACATATAACAGAATAAGTGTCCCCATAGATAAACTTGAAAACAATTTTGATCCATTTGGAGATTCAACATTAAAATGTCCTTGTCGTGTCCCTTTTCCAGATACATTTATTGAAAAAGAAGTAATTATATTATTGGTATACTGTTTAATGTTTTTTGTATATTCATCAAAAATTTTATCATCAGATTGAATATCTGCTAATAAATAATATAAATTACTATCATTAAAATCTCGAAAATGAGAAATATTTTTTTTCTTACTTTTAATTCTTTCAACTGTTTCTTCAATATTTCTTATATTAAAAGAATCAATAAATATTTTTTTTAAGTTCTCAAATTCTTTTACGGAGTTAGATAGAATTGGTAAATCTGATTTAGGTAACTTTCTTTTTATTAAATTTTTATAAATAGCATCATCATCATTAGTTCTTTTGATATTTAATATATTGTCTTTAGATAATGAATCTATATTAAATTCTTTTGATTCATTATTACATATCATCAATACTTTATCTGCTTTTGCTAAAAAAGTACTTAAATCTTTTGGCTTAATATTTATTTTAGTTTCAGCTTCAGCTTCTTGTCTTTTTAAAAATTTTGAATTATTAACTTTTAAAGTATTAGACTTTAAATCTCCATTTTTTAAAATAGTTTTGTTTAAAACAATATTAGAAGTTTTAAGCCCATATAAAAACATTTCATTATTTATTTCGACCTCTGCTAATAACTTTGTATCTATATTTATAGATAATTTAATTGCACTTTCTGAAATCCCTGCACCTTCTGAGACAATATTTCCATCAAATTTATCATAAACATTTTCATCCCAAGCTGAAGGAAATGTTTTTATTAAATCGAGCAAATTACTTTTACCACAAGAATTTTTTCCTGTAATAATATTTATATTATTAAAATCAACATCGGCGTCTCTAATATTTCTAAAGTTTTTTATTTTAATATTTGAAATCATATTTTATTTATTAAAGTTCTTTACATAATAACAAATTTTAAAAAAAGTGTAAACTTTAAATATCTATATATCAATATTTAATTTTTACACTTTTCACCATCTCCCACATTCCCAAACTTCCTGCTATGCTCACATTCATAGATTGTTTTCCTCCTTGCATAGGAATAAAAACCACACTATCGCACAATTCTAGCATTTCTTTTGAAACTCCAGTAATTTCATTTCCCATCACTAAACATGTATTTTGTGGAAATTCAAATTTTTCTAAACTGATTGCATTTTCTGTTAATTCCATTGCTACCAATGAATATCCTCTTGCTTTTAATTCTTTTGCACATTCTATAGAATCAGAAAAATATGACCATGGAACAAAAATATCTGCATCCAGTGCAGTTTTAGAAATTTCTTTATGCGGAGGTTTTGGCGTCAATCCAGATAAAAAAATCTGAGAAATCCCTAAACTATCCGCTGTTCTAAAAAAAGATCCAACATTCCAACCACTTCGAATATCTGGCAAAAAAACAGCAGGTTTCATAGAGCAAAACTTTTAAAATAATAAATTATTAATTTCTTCTTCTGTTAATCCAGTTTTAATTGCAATTGTTTTATTATCTAAATTATATCATGATAAAATCATACGAACTATAATTTTTTAGATAAAAAAATATTCTGGTGTTTTACTTGCTACTGCAATAGTAGCAAGTGGAGTAACCCGTTGGAGCTGTTATCAAAAATTACAAACATTGAGAGATATAAATATTTAAATTTAATTAAGTGTAATATATTTACTTTTTTGTATTAACAAAAAAACATGATACTATCATATTGAATAAAATTTTATATATGTTCTAAATGAAATTAATACGAGATAAATCAGGAGAAGAAGGGATAGCGTATATCTTACAAACAAAAGAAAATAAAGTTGGAATAAATGTAGAAAGTGGAGATATGCAAATATTTTTGTCAGAACAAAAAAAAGATAAAAATGGATTATTTCATTGGGCAGGAGAATATGAAATGAAAGGAACTTCTTTCTTTTTATCAAAATCTCTTGGAAAATATTCTTTGGGAAAAATTTTTGTTGAAGGTGTTAGATTTGTGTGTTTTAATGACGAAGGGCTTACAGAAGTTACAGACGAACTAGTTAAATCATTTGGAAATACAGATATTTTACTTATTGAAAAATCAAAACCAAATGACAAAGGAGAAGAAACTGGGTTAAAAAAATCAGACTTAAAAAAAATGATAGAAAAAATTGACCCAAGAGTTTTAATTTGTGCAAAAGGATACACTGAAACTATTTTAAAAGAATTTTCATACCCTTTTCAAAATGTTGAAAATTATTCAATAACAAAAGCATCCCTACCATCAGATACGTCTGAATATATTATTTTATAAATTTTATGACTGAGAATATTATACATTTCTTATTAAACCTTAATATTCAACCACGTAACCTTTCATTATACCAAACTGCATTTACACATAAAAGCTTTGGAAATGAGAAAAAAATAGAAAACAATGAAAGATTAGAATTTTTAGGTGATGCAGTTCTTGAATTATTGGTTACCGAATTTTTATATAAAACATTTCCAGACCTGCAAGAAGGTGTTATGACAGCACTTCGAAGTGCCGCAGTACGAAAAGAATCCTTAGCAGATCTTGCAAAGCGAATAAAACTAGGGAAATTAATTAAACTTTCAAAAGGAGAACGAAATGGACATAAAAAAGATTACATTCTTGCAAATACAGTAGAAGCATTAATTGGTGCTATCTATTTAGACCTAGGAATACAAGAAACAAAACAGTTTTTAGAAACTGTTTTGTTTCCTGAAATTATAAAAGCAGAAAATAATAAAAATTATATTGGTCCTAAAAGCTTATTTCAAGAATGGTCGCAAGCTGAAAAACAAATAACTCCCCACTATAAACTTATTGCATCCTCTGGACCGGATCATGCAAAACTATTTTTAATGGCTGTTTTTTTAGGGAAAGAAAAAATAGCAGAAGGGACTGGAAATTCAAAACAAGAAGCAGAACAGTCTGCTGCAAAAAATGCACTACAAATTTTAAAAGTATAATTTAAAACAATAAAAATAATATTCATCTCTTTTTTTGCTCTATTAACACAATAGAGTTTTTTTTTATTATAAAATTTTATATAATAACTTGAATTTTATATAAATTTTAACAAAAACATATGTTCTTAAATACTTGGATAGAAAAACTTTTTTTAGGAGACCCAAAATCAGCTGATTTAAAGCGATTAAATAAAATTGTAAAAAAAATCAAACAACAAGAAGAACATTTACAAACTCTTTCTGATATAGAATGGAGTAAAGAAATTACAAATTTAAAAGGAAAAGATTATCAAAAATCTCAAGATATTTTAGTAAAAATGCTAGCTGTGGCAATGCATGCATGCCGAAGACTTGAAGGAGAAAAATATGATGTAATGGGAAGTGAAGAAACATGGAATATGATTCCATATGATGTTCAGCTGGTTGGAGCATTGGCATTACTAGAAGGAAAGATTGCAGAAATGCGAACTGGAGAAGGGAAAACTTTAGTAGCAGGGCTAGCCGCATCAGTTGCAGGATTAGTGCAAAAAGGTGTGCATGTAGTAACCGTAAATGATTATTTAGCACAAAGAGATGTTCAAACTAACATGCCTCTTTTCGAAACATTAGGACTTTCTACTGGTGTAATTATTAATGGAACAACTCCAGCAGAACGAAAAGAAATTTATAAAGCAGATATTACATACGGAACAAATAATGAATTTGGATTTGATTATTTGCGAGATAACATGGCTCAAAGAGAAGAAGATTTAGTACAAAGAGATTTATATTTTGCACTAATTGATGAAGTTGATTCAATTTTAATTGACGAATCAAGAACTCCTTTAATTATTTCAGCTCCAAGTGGAGAATCAATTGATAAATACAGTTTATATGCTGGGCTTATTTCTAAAATAATAGAAGGTGAACATTATACTATTGATGAAAAACAAAAATCAGCAATTCTTACAGAAGAAGGAATATCTAAAATGGAAGAATTATTAGGAGTCAAAAATATTTATACAGAACGAGGATTTAAAGAAGTTCATCATATTGAACAAGCATTAAAAGCGCATGCATGTTTTAAAAAAGATACAGACTATGTTATTCATCCTCAGCATGGAGTTGTTATTGTAGATGAATTTACAGGGAGACTTATGCCAGGACGACGATTTTCTGCTGGACTTCATCAAGCACTTGAAGCAAAAGAAGGTGTTGAAATAAAACAACAGTCAAAAACAATGGCATCCATAACATTTCAAAATTATTTCAGATTATATTCTCATTTATCTGGAATGACAGGAACAGCAGAAACTGAAGAGGAAGAATTTGGGAATATTTACTCACTTGCAGTATTGCCAATTCCAACCAATCGACCAATTCAAAGAACTGACCATAGTGATGTTGTATATAAATCAGAAACAGGGAAATTTAGTGCTATTGCAGAACTTGTAAAAGAAAAACAACAAACAGGTCAGCCTGTTTTAATAGGAACGGCATCTATTGAAAAATCTGAACAATTGTCAAAAACATTAGCACAAGCAGGAATAAAACATGAAGTTTTAAATGCAAAACAACATGAACGAGAAGCAGAAATTATTGTGAACGCTGGACAAAAAAATGCTATTACAATTGCAACAAATATGGCTGGACGAGGAACTGATATTAAGCTTGGAGAAGGTGTTGAAGAATTAGGCGGGTTATTCATTCTTGGATCTGAACGGCATGAATCTCGACGAATTGATAATCAGCTTCGAGGGAGATCTGGACGACAAGGAGACAGAGGAGAAACGCAATTTTTTGTATCACTAGAAGATAGTTTAATGCGTATTTTTGGTGGAGATAGAATGATTGCTATGATGGATAGCTTGAATATTCCAGACGATTTACCAATTGAAAATGGATTTATTACACGAGGAATTGAAAATGCTCAAAAACGAGTAGAAGGAGCGCATTTTGACAGACGAAAACATGTTCTACAATATGACAATATTATGAACAAACAAAGAGAAATTATTTATGGAAGAAGAAGAAAACTTCTTGGAAATGGTGATGTCTCTGGTGAATTTTTAGAAATGATTAGAGATGAAGTAGAAAATTTAGTAGATGTTTATACTGCAAATCGAGAAAGTCATAAATGGGATATAAAAGAAATTTTTGAAGATATTTCATCGTTTCATAAAGATGAAACAAAATTTAATTTTGAAAATTTAAAAAAATGTGATTCTACAGAAGAAATTAAAATTTTAGCTATTAATTATTTAACAGAAGTTTATAAAAATAAAATAAAATTATTTTTAGATCATGCCTCTCTTGAAAAAGCATTAAAACAAATTTCTTTGCGAGTTACAGATACTCTTTTCGTAGAACACCTTCAATCTATGACAGACCTAAAAGAACAAGTTTCTTTACAAGGATACGGACAAAGAGATCCATTAATGGAATATAAAAAAGAAGCATTTCATTTATTTACAAAATTATTATCAGATATTAGAAAAGGAAAATTATCAATGTTTTTCCATGTTGAAATTAAATCTTCTCAAACAGGAGAACCTGTTCAAAATAATCAAAATGCAAACAGAATATTAAAAACAAACTCTGAAGAAATTCAAAAAAATTTACAATCTGATATTTCAGAAAATTTAAAACAAGAAGAAGCTATCAAAAAACAAGAAGCCTTAATAAAATTCAAATCTCAAGCTGATAAAAAAGTAGAGCAAGAAATACGAGAACTAAATGCAAAAAAGTCGGGAATTACGTTAATAAAAGCAGATTCAGATATTAAAACTTCGGTAACTGGTCGAAACGATTCTTGCCCTTGTGGAAGCGGGAAAAAATATAAAAAATGCTGTGGATAATAAACTCGTCTAAAATTAAAACTAACAAAAAAAATCTCTATCAAATTTGATAGAGATTTTTTTATAATCAATTTTTTTAAATTTAGAAATTAAATTCTATTGGCAGAACCTAAAACATCAATTTTATGTTCAACCATTTTTTGAATTTCAGCTCTAGCTGGTCCCATATATTTACGAGGATCAAATTCTTTTGGAGATTCTATGAATACCTTTCTAATCACAGCCGTCATTACTAATCTTAAATCTGTATCAATATTTACTTTAGAAATTCCATATTGAGCAGCATCAGCGATAGTTTCTTCTAATACTCCCCTAGCACCTCCTAAATCTCCACCATATTCATTACACATTTTTACATATTCTTGCGGAACAGAAGAAGATCCATGCATAACCAAAGGAGTATTTGGTAAAATTTTAGTAAGTGTTTTAACCAATTCAATATCAACTTTTCCATCAGAAGAAAATTTATACGCTCCATGAGATGTTCCAATAGCACATGCCAAAGAATCACACCCTGTTCGTTTAACAAATTCTTCTGCTTCATCAGGATTTGTTAAATGAGCATCTTTTTCATCAACTGAAACATGTTCTTCTATTCCACCCAACTGACCAAGTTCTGCTTCCACAATTACACCTCTTGCATGAGCATAATCAACAACCTCTTTAGTAATTCTAATATTTTCTTCAAAATCATAATGAGAAGCATCAATCATTACAGAATTAAAACCAGCATCAATTGCAGAAATACATGTTTCTAAGTCTGCACCATGGTCTTGATGAATAATAACAGGAACCTCAGGATACTGTTTTACAAGTGACTTAATAATATCTACAAGCATTATTGTATTTGCATATTTACGAGCCCCAGAAGAAAGCTGAAGCACCACTGGAGCTTTCTTTGCAGCATGTGCTGCCATTATAGCTTGAGAAATTTCCATATTATTAACATTGAATGCCCCAATTGCATATCCATTGTCTTTTGCATGATTTAACAACTCTAAAGGATTTTTAACAATAGCCATAAAATTAAGTTAAAGATTTATAAAATGTTTATTGAATACATAATACAGATTTTTATATTAATAAGAAATCCAATTTTTATTATATTTTTTTCTTTTTTCTTGTAAAATATGTAATTTTTTTAATTTTTCAATTTTTTCATCATACAGTGTTTTATATACAGGAAATTTCCCTGATAATTCTCTTAATTTTTTTACAATTAAAGGATTTGATCCACCTCTTCCCTTATTTATATTTGTATTAGAATTTTTTATTACAATATTAGCAGTAGTCCCAGAATCATCAGAATTATTAGAATTATTAGAAGTTGTAGTAATTTGATGTATTGTATTATTAATAGTTTTTGAAAATAATAAAATTTCAGATGTACATGGAGCTAAAAAATCAGAAGGTAAATCAGTATCTTTAATATTTTTCCTACAAATACTTTCTCCATCAGAAACTTCTAAATTCCAAACAATTTCTTTGTTATCAATATTTTGTATTTTATTTTCCCAAGCAACAAAATCAACAATATATCCACGAGAAGGAACAGAATTTTTTAATATTAAAAAATCCTCTAAATTATTTAACAAAAGACAACCTGCAGAATCTGCACAATATTGCCCACTCATTTCAATAATATTTTTTTCAGGAACAGAAGAATGCAATTTTAAAAATTCATTTTTATTATTTACAACAAAAACTGTTTGAGACGGCTTCATAAAAACTCCTTGAGGAAAAATAAAATATCGAGTTGAAATATCTTCAGACACACTCCAACTTGATAAATCAATTATCTCATTTGTTGGATTATACAAAGAGAACCATTCATATGCATGCTCCGAATATTCCAATTTTTTAGGATTATATTCTACTTGAGAAATAATTATATTTGGAAAAGAAAGCTTTTTAACATCTTCATTTTTAGTCTTTTTAGAAAAATATGAATTTTTTGCAAATTCAAAAATATTCTTAAATTCTTTCAAATAAACATTTGCAAATTTTTTATTTTCTACCACAAGCACATTTTCATCATTTTTATCATTTGCAGCTGTTGTAAAATTATAAGATCCAAAAACCACTGTTTTATCATCTATAATAAAAACTTTATCATGCATTTTATAATCTTTTTCTTTATCAGTATCTGGAAATTTTTTATTTGCATCTAAATATACCTCAATTCCATAATTTTTTAATTCATCATATTTTGAATATTTTGCTTGATATCCATTATTTTGACTTTCATCAAACACCCCCTTAATAATAACACCTCTATCTTTTGCTTTTTTCAAAGCATCTGAAATTTTTGAATTTGTAAATGCAAAAGCTAAAAATTCAATTTTAGTAGTTGCATTATTTATCAAATTTAATAACTTATTTTCTAAAAATTTATCTTCTGGTGAAAAATAAATATCAATATTTTCATCTTCTAAATGTTGATTACAAATATTTATTTTTTTATTTAATTCATTATCATGAGCAAATAATTCTAAAAATTCCTCTTTATAACAACCTGCGATATTATTACTTTCTATTTTATTAATATTTTCATTATTATGATATGCTCCGTTATATGTCAAATTCATTGACCCCGTCCAAACAACACTATCATCAATAACAATAAATTTATTATGCATTATACTTTTTCTACCATCTCCAACAATTTCAATTCCTGAAGATTTCAAATCTTTAAAACGCTTCCATTTAATATGATCAGAATCAGTTACAACCTTCACATCAACTCCTCTATTTTTTGCTTCAATTAAAGCATTTGTAACAGATTTTAATGATAATTCATACATGGCCATATAAATATAATCTTCTGAAGAATCTATAGAATCAACAATAAAAGAATCAGGACCATTTTTATAAGTAGATGCTATTATAGAGTTCGGATCAGAAAAGTATGTATCTATATTTAACGCAAATGTACTTTGTGCAAAAAAGAATAAAAAGAATATTAGAAGCCTCTTTATAAAAATATTTTTCATAAGTACAATATATATAATAAACAATTTCTAGATAATACAAAAAAAGACTAGCAATACTACTAATCTTTTTTTTATAAACTATAGTTTTAACTTTCTGTAGTATCAGAATTTTTAGCTTTTCTAGCATCGAATCTATCTCCCTTATAAATCCAAACTTTAACACCAAATGTTCCATAAATAGTTTCTGCTCTATCATATGCATATGAAATATCAGCTCTCAATGTTTGAAGTGGAACAGAACCATCTGTAAAGAATTCTGAACGAGCCATTTCGGCTCCTCCAAGTCGACCTCCAATAAGAACTTTTGCTCCTTTTGCTCCATTTTCCATAGCTTTTTGAACTGCCATCTTAGCAACTCTTCGAAATGGTTGACGTTTTTCCAATTGTCGACATACATCTTCTGCAACAACTGTTGAATTTAATTCTGGTTGATCAACTGTTTCAACTTCAAGCTTAACTTTTCGTCCTGCAATTTTAGAAAGAGATTTTTCAATTTCATTTGCTTTTTCTCCCCCTTTTCCTAATACAACACCTACTTTAGAAGTTTTTACAGTAACAACTAATTCTCTAGAATTTCTAGCAATATTTACTTCTGCAATTCCTGCTTCAGAATATCTATCTTCAAAATATCTTCGAATTTTAACATCTTCTCCAAGAAAATTACCAAAATCTTTTTTTCCAGCATACCATCGAGAAGGCCATTCTCTATTGATACCTACTCGTACTCCCGTTGGATTTACTTTTTGTCCCATATGATTTATAAGAAATAAATATTTTTAATTATTGTTATTACACTTCTGAAGTTAACTGATTTTACCCAAGCTCAATTCGAATATGTGAAGTTCTTTTTAAAAGAGGTGCAGCCCGTCCTCTTGAAATTGGTCGAAATCGTTTTAACATTGGAGCTTTTAATGCCAATATCCTTTTAACTACCAACCCTGAAGTATTTGCCCCATCGTTATGTTTAGCATTTGCTAATGCTGCATCAAGTACTTTTTTAATCATACTTGCAGCTTTTTTAGGAATTCTAGAAAGAAGAAGTGATGACTCTTCTGCATTTTTTCCTTGAATCATTGTAGCAACAAGATTTACCTTACGAGGAGAAATCCGAATGTTTTTTGCAATTGCAATCATTGTATTTATCTATAAAATTGTTATCTAAAGTGATTTTTCACTTATGCTTTACTTCCTCCATGAGCTTTAAATCGTCGAGTCATTGCAAATTCCCCTAATTTATGCCCAACCATTTCTTCTGTAACATAAACAGGTGCAAACTTCTTTCCATCATGGACAGCAAATGTAAATCCTAAAAAATCAGGATGAATATCGCTTCTTCTTGCCCATGTTTTAATAACTTTTTTAGAACCTTCAAGAATAAACTTTTGAACTTTTTTCATTAGTTTTTCATCTACAAAAGGACCTTTTTTTAAACTTCGTGCCATAATATTTTAAATAAACTTACTTAAGAATGAATATACTAATTTATTTTTTCTTTCGAGAAATAATAAATTGTGAAGACGCTTTTTTTCGTTTTCGAGTTTTCTTTCCAAGTGCTGGAGCCCCCCAAGGTGTCTTAGGTGCTTTCATACCAATTGGCGAATGACCTTCTCCTCCCCCATGCGGATGATCTACAGCATTCATAGATTTACCAAGAACTTGAGGTCTTCTCCCCATATTCCGCATTCGACCAGCTTTACCAATCTTAACATTCATATGATCTGAATTTGAAACACCCCCAATAGTTGCATAACAATCTTTAGAAATTAACCGTATTTCCTTAGAAGGAAGTTCTACATAGGCAAGATCTCCATCTAATGAAGTCACCTTACCATTTGAACCAGCAGATCTAATAATCTGAGCTCCTTTTCCAGGAGTTAACTCCAAATCGTGAATTTTATATCCTACTGGAATATTTCTCAACTTCATTCTATTTCCGGTTTTTACTTTTGTTTTTACATCTGTAATAACAGTATCACCTTCTTTCAATCCATCTGGAGCGATAATATATCGTTTTTCTCCATCTGCATAAAATAGAAGAGCAATAAAAGACGTTCTATTTGGATCGTATTGAATAGAATCAACAGTTGCAGGAATTCCTGCTTTATCAACTCGTTTAAAGTCAATAATACGATAATGTTTTTTTGCTCCACCACCTCTATGTCGAATAGTAATTCGTCCATGACAGTTTCGCCCAGCATTTTGCTTTTTCGGACGCAAAAGAGATTTCTCAGGTTTTACCTTAGAAAGAACAGAGTAGTCCACAACACTCATATTTCGCCGTCCGTTCGTCGTTGGTTTATATACTTTTATTGCCATTTTTTCAAAAATAAATTATTTTTTAACCATTTGAAGCTCAAATGGTGTGTTTTCTGTAAAGGTAACATATGCTTTTCGTTTTGCTTGTCGTTTTGTCATTATTCCAGACCGACCAGCTTTCCGAGTTTTCTTTGGAAGTTTTGCAATCTTCACAGATGAAACTTTTCTCCCAAATAAAGAATCAAAGGCTATTTTAATATCAATCTTTGTTGCATCTTTATTAATAAAAAATACATAAATACCTTCTTGATTCAACCCAATAGCTTTTTCCGTTACAACCGGAGCCATTATTACATTTTCTAATATCATATTTTTTGTAAATTATAATGCAAAAACTTCTTCTGCTTTTTTCAACCCATCTTCTAGAAATAAAACAAGTGTTGATTGCATAATATCAACTGTATTCAAGTAGTTTGCAGTTACAAGCCTAACCCCTGGAATATTTGATATACTTTTCTCTAAAACAAAATCTTTATCAGAAGAAACAACTAAAACTTTTCGATTGTTTTCAATTTTTGAAAGAAAAGAAACAAAAGCTTTTGTACTTGGTTTTTCTAAAGAAAACGAATCAAGTAAAGCTACTTTATTTTCTGAAGCCTTAATAGACAGCGCTGAAAATAATGCTTTTCTTCTCATTTTTTTAGGCATATCTTTCGAATAATTTTCTCGTCCCGTTGGACCAAAAACAACTCCACCTCCTCTCATCTGAGGAGCTCTAATTGTACCTTGTCGAGCTCGACCTGTTCCTTTTTGATTAAAAGGTTTTCGTCCACCCCCTCGAACCATTGCTCGTGTTTTTACCTTAGCGATATTACTTCGACCATTTGCATGCTGACGAACAACAGCTAAATGAATCAATTCAATATTTGGTTCTTCTATAAAAAGAGAAACTGGAAGTTCAACCTCCGTTTTTTTCTCTCCCGATTGTGTATAACAAACAGCTTTCATTATGATTTTTTCAAAAATACTATAGAATTTATTGCCCCTGGAACAGGACCTTTAACTGCAATAATTGATCTTTCTGTATCAACTCGTACAATTTCAACGGACCGAAGAGTGATTTGATCATTTCCCATTCGACCTGCCATTGTTAGACCTGGCTGAGAACGAGCCGTAATACACATCGAACCACTAGACCCATGTCGTACAGCTTTTGTACCATGTGTTTTTCTAGCAACTCTTGTATTATGCCTCCTAACTCGTCCTTGAAACCCTTTCCCCTTCGAAACCCCAACAACAGACACAAATTCTCCCTCTTCAAACACAGAAGCATCAATAGAAGATCCAACTACAATGTCTGACGAAACATCTCCCGAAAATTCTTTCAATGTTCTAAATTTTTTAGTTTTAGTTTCTCTTTTTCCTAGCGGAGATGCACCTAGTACAATAGAAGAATACCCGTCTCGCTCAACTGTCTTAATATCAAAAACAGTATTTGATTCACAAGAAAGATATGTCACTGGTATAACTTTTCCGTTTTTATCAAACACTTGAGCCATACCCATTTTTTTACCAATTATTCCTTTCATAAGTTTGATTGTAAAAGCAGAGGATAATAATCTTACTCATATTAAAAAGTTTAATATGTAGCCTATTCTCTAGGCAAAGCCGATGTATGTTATAAAATTATCAAGACAGAGTCAATAGCATTATTCTATAAGATATTTTTCATCTTAATATTTTTTTATATACTTCTATTAATGTCTTGACATTACGGTTCTTTAAATGTAAAGTAACCTCTAGGAAAAAAACTTAGAAATTTAATATTAAAAAAAAGAATCTTAACATACCTATTTTATGAATATATCAACACCAAATATCAGAAAAGCAATAACATACACATTTTTAGGAATTTTAATTTTAGGATTTTATGAATATTTGTGGAGTGATTTACCATCATTTTGGCAAAAAATATCAATGATAGTTACAGCAGTATTTCTTTTTTCACTCATTAAAGAATTTGTTTTTTGGATATTTTCTAGATTATCAAATTTTTGGTCATTTGTATTTAAAAGTATTATTGTAATATTTGGATTTCTTCTTTCTTGGTTTTATATATTTTCAGATTATTCTGATTCTGATTTTAAAGAAAATCATATAGAAATAAGAAACGATATTCGAAATTTCTTTGCACTTCCTACTTCTTCGCCATTTTTAAAAAATACAGAAGATGTATTAATTGTACCTTCTTCAAAAGAAGCAAAAAGATCTGCTAATAAAAATTCTAACAAAGATAAAGTTGTAAATCTTTTATTAAATACCAAAAGAACTACAGACCCAACAGAAAATAACACAGAAGAAAATAAATCAACTTCAGAAATAATAAAACTTTTATACATAAAAGACGCAAATAAGAACTGGAAAACACCTATTCAAAAAGAATTATACAAAGATGAAGAACTTATATTTTCACGAAAATTAAAATCTAAAATTAACACATCTCTATATAAACCAACCGCAACAATTCTTGCACAACCACCTACAAACAAATACGATATAGTCAATTATCTATACTTCAAAAAAACACCAGTGCAAGTTACATATCCTCAAAATTTTATATTTAAAAATCAAAAATCTACAGAAATTACAACAGAACTGACCAAAAATGGATTAATAGAAGAAACTACAACAACTATTCTAAATACAGAAAATAAAGAAGAAACAGATGCAAAATTCCAAATTTATACATCAGGAAAACTATTCAATAAATACGTAAAAGAATTTACAAGCCTCGCATCATCCACTTCAAACACTTTTTATATAGAATCAACTACACTAAACGAAGTACAATATGTTACATTTTTTGCAGGAAAATGCTGGGTTATAACACTTACAAAAAACAGTAAAAACAATACTTTAGATGATTTTTACAAAATTTTAATCCCTGCTGTTTTCGAAGCACAAGACTAAAATAATTATAGATAAGAATGATAGAATTTAAAAATGCAATCAGAGAATACAAACTAGGAGGAGAACCATGGAACCTTGGACCATTAAATATTTCTTTGCCGATAAATAAATCTGTTTGCATTCTCGGACAATCGGGAAGTGGTAAGTCCACACTTCTTCATTTATTAGGAGGAATAGAGTCTTTAACAAAAGGCTCTATCTTTGTAGATAAAAAAAATATTTCAAGACTAACAGAAGACCAAAGAAACACTTTTCGAAAAAAAAATATTGGATTTGTTTTTCAAGATTTTCATCTTATTAAAGAACTTACAGTATTTGAAAATATTAAAATTTCTTTAGATTTGAAAAATACAAATATAAGCACAAAAACAGAAGAAGAAAAAAACAATAAAATCAATCAAATATTAAAAGATGTAAATCTTTTAGACAAAAAAAATAATTACCCTCACCAGCTTTCTGGAGGACAACAACAAAGAGTTGCAATAGCAAGAGCAATAATACATTCACCAAAACTTTTATTGGCAGATGAACCAACAGGGAATTTAGATGCAAAAACAGGACAAACTATAATCGACCTTCTTTTTTCTTTAAAAACTAAAAATACAGGATTTTGGTGTGTAACTCATGACGAAAATCTTGCACAAAAATTTGATATTATTATTACTGTAAACGATGGGAAAATCGTAAGGAAAAATCAATAGGCATAACAGAATGCGTCAAGCTTCCCAAAGAAATTATATCTGCACCCAAATCAGAATAATTTTTTATATTTTCAGATGTAATTCCACCAGAAATTTCTATAAAAATATTTTTTAAATTTCTCTCTTTTTTGTTTAAATTTTTATTTTTCAAATCTGATAACAAATAATCTATTTGCTCTGGAGAAAAATTATCAAGCATAATTACATATTTATATTTTAGACTTGTTTTATATTTTTCTGAACATTGAATAAATACCTCAAAAACTTCATAAAATTCTTCAATATTTTCTACTTCAACCTCTATAAATTTTATATTTTTTAAAACCTCAGAAGGAGCATAACTTTGAATATGTAATAATTTTTGCAAAACATCAATTTTTTTTCCAGAAATTAAATGATTTTCTTTTATCAAAACCGCATCAAAAAGCCCTATTCTATGTGTATTTCCACCACCAACAAAAACAGCCTTTTTATCCAAATAGCTCCATTGTGTTTTTCGAGTAGATGCAATAGGAGTATTTGATTTTTCTAAAATATTTTTTGTTGCCGTTGCAATTCCAGAAAGACGAGATAATACATTTAAACTCACTCTTTCGAAATTTAAAATATCTATAGAATTTCCAAAAAATTCACAAATTATATCTCCAGTTTCCACACTTTCACCATCTTTTTTTTTCCAATTTATTTTTATATCCAAAAAATTTTCTTTTGTTTTTATAAAAAAATCTATATCGGATTGACCAGCCAATACACCATTTTGTTTTGCCATAATTTTTGCAGAACCATCAACAGCACTATCTACAAATAAAAGAGATGTTACATCTTGTCCATCTCTTTGCAATTCTCCCAAGAAAAAATCGATTACAGCTATTTTATATTGTTCTGTTTCAAAAAAGTCTGACCGATCATGAGGTAAATCAGATATTTTTTTATTCATAATTTTTATTATAGAAATTTTTTATAATGTTATACATTTACACATGCGTATGTTGGAAACTGATTATCTGTAGGTAAAATATTTTCTATTTCGTCTCGTAAATCGTCCAAATTTATTTTTTCGTGTGCTGATATAAAAACAGGATTTCGCGAAGCATATTTTTTTAAAAGATATTGTTTATTAAAAATATTTTTTAATTTTTTAATTTTTTTTACATTTTCCCTATCTTCATTTGTAGATTCTCTTGAAAGTTTTATATTTTTAAAATCTATATTTTCTAAATCTAAAAATTCTTCTAGTTTTTTTTCTGAAGCATTATCTATTTTATTAAAAATTAAAATCTGTTTTTTATCTGAAATTTCTAATTTTTCCAAAATATCATCTACCACTTCAATTTTTTCCTCAAATCTATAATCCGAAACATCCACAACATGAAGCAATACATCTGCATTTACACTTTCTGAAAGTGTAGACTGAAATGCTGCAATAAGTTTTGGCGGAAGATTTGCAATAAAACCAATAGTATCTGCAATAAAAATTTCTCTAAAACTTTTTGGTAAAAACATCAACCCTAATCGAGTATCCAAAGTTTGAAAAAGTGCATCTTTTACAGTAACACCTTTTTTGGTAAGTGCGTTCATTGTTCGGCTTTTTCCAGCGTTGGTATACCCAACCAAGGCAACCGTTTCTTTTTGATTTCGCTTTCTATTTTGTCTGTGCAAGCATTTTGTTTTTCGCACTTTTTCCAATTTTTTTTCAATATTTTTTTCTTCTTGTCGCAAATGCCGTTTCATAATTTCAGTATTGGTCTCCCCTTTTCCTCTCGTATTCGACTGTCTAGAAAGTTCGTCTCCACCCATTCCAAAAATTCGTGGCCCCATATGTCGGATTTTTGCCAGCTGAATTTGTAATTTTGCCTCGCTGGATTGGGCATGTTGAGAAAAAATATTTAAAATTAAATCTACTCTATCCCACACTTCAATTTCTTCTTCTCTTAATAATTCTGTTAAATCCCAAATCTGTCTAGGTTTTAAAATATTTCCTAAAATTATTATTTGAACATCGTTTTCTCTGCAATGTTTTATAGCCTCTTGCAAGACACCTTCTCTTAAAAAAAGTTTTTTATCGGCCTCTGCTTTTTTAATCCATGTTTCTGCAATTTCAAAATCTCCATATGTTTGCACAAGACTTTCTAATTCATATTTTTTATTTTGCATTTCTTCATCGCTTGTTTTTTGAGGCAATGAAATATCAATCAACAAGGCTCTTTTTTTTATTACTCGCCCGTGTTGGTCTCTCAATTCAGAATTTTCTTGTTCACTCTGATTTCTAACCCTTTTATTCTTTTGTGCAATTTGATTTTTTCCCATAAATTTTTAGCTTTATAATTATATATTTTTATTGTAGCACAATTTTAATATAATTTTTATTACTGTTGAATAACAACTTGACCTACCGCATTTTGCACACCACCTCCAGTTTAATGAATAACATCTTCTGGATTGATTTTATGCTGTCTATCGAACCCCCTAAAAACTCTTTATCTCTATTATTAACTGCATCTACAGCTTCTGCATCTGCATTTACTATATCCTCTCTTTCAAACTTCGTAAGAGAATAATAAGTGGCAAGACTTACTTCTCCACCAAAAATCAATCTTTTTTCTAAAAATTAAACATTATGAGCTAAGTAGTAAAAATATACATATTTGTAAAGGTAAAATTTTATATTTATTTTTATTTTATTTCATGAAAATTATTTCATGTTTCAAAATATTTTACATTAATTTCAACAAACATGCAAATCTTTTTATTTTTTCATAAATATCATAATAGCATCATCGGTTTCTGGAACTGTAAACCACACCCAACTATCTTTTTCTCTTTCAATATGATTATGAAAACTTTTCATTTTATCTGGAAATTTTTGCGTATCATCCACAATAATAATCCCCCCTTTTTTCAATAAACTTTCTGCAAATATAAAAAATTTATGAGTCCAACTTTTTTGAGCATCAATAAAAATTAGATCAAAAGGTCCATCTTCCTTTTTTATTGTTTGTAAAATATCTCCAAAACGAAATTTAATATTTTGTAATCCACACACCTCCGCATTCAATTTTGCACTTTCCAGAGATGGCTCAGAAACATCTCCGGTCAATAAAACACCTCCCCAATTTTCCAATTGATCTGCAATAACACACGACGAAAATCCGTTTGCACAGCCCATTTCCAAAACTTTTTTAGGTTTTCTTAATTGTAAAAAAAATCGTAAAACATTTACACCAACCCAAGAAATATTTGGAATATTTTGATTTTCTCCAAATCGCTTTAATGCATGAAAAATTTCTTGTCTTGATTTTTTTTGCATATCTTCAAATGAGACCCCATCACATTCCCAAAATTTTTTTGGAATAATTTTTTTACTCATAAATATTTTTATAATTTTTTAATTAATGCATGAATTTTATTTAAAGAACTTAATGCTCCATTTGCACGAGACGGAGAAAGCGAATCTACAACACCTAATTTTTGCAAATCATTTACAGAAAATTCTAAAATTTCTTGCTGTGTAGCATCTGCAAAACCAATAATAAAAAATGCCAAAAATCCTTTTGAAATAGAACCATCAGCGTCTGCACGAATAATAATTTTTTTTTCTGCATTATCACGTTCAACAATAACCCATGCATCAGAAGCACATCCTAAAATTTTATTTTCTTCATTTTTTTCTTCTATTGATAATTTATTTAATTCTGGAATTTCTTTTGCAAGCTCAATAAAATACTGAAATTTTTCAGTTTGATTTTCACATTCTTTTAAATCATTAGCTAAATCATAAATATTTTGTAGCATAGTTATATTTTATAAAAAATTATTTAAAAAACAAATATATAAAAATTTTATCATACTGTAATATAAAACTGTAATATTAAATTATAAAAATAAAAATATGAAAAAAATTACAAAAAAACAAATAATAAATAAAATAAAAACAATAGGAGTTATAGTTATAACTATATTTTCTATTTATAATTATTTTACACAAAATAATAAAAAAAATATAGAAATAACAAATTACAACATACAAGAAAATAATACCGATAAAAATCTATACCCTGTTTTATACACTTTTGACGGTGATACATATTCTGTAAAAATAAATAATCAAAAAGAAAAAATTAGAGTTCTTGGAATAGATACACCAGAAAAAAAAGGTGGATTTAGATCCGAAGGATGCTTTGGAAATCAAGCCAGTGATTATGTAAAAGAAAAACTTAAAAATAAAAAAATTGCATTATCAAAACCTAAAACATATTCCAACACCGATAAATACGGAAGACTTTTACGATATGTTTTTTTGGATGGCGAAGATTTTGGAGCACATCTTATATCTGAAGGCTATGCATTCTCTTATAAAAAATTTAAACACCCACAAAGAAATTATTATAATACACTAGAAAAAGAAGCTAAAAAAAATAAAAAAGGAATGTGGAATCCCAATAACTGTAATTATTAAATTTACATCTTTTATATAAAATACAAAAAAAAGCTCTTTCATTTCTGAAAAAGCTTTTTGCTTAAAAATAAAAATGGCGGAACAGAAGAGACTCGAACTCTCGACCCCCTGCGTGACAGGCAGGTGCTCTAACCAACTGAGCTACTGCTCCATTTTATAGATTTTTTTAAGCTGATAAATTTTATCAAATCTATCAGCTTAAAATCAAGATTATTTCTACCAATAACAAATAAGTAAGTTGTTAATTATTTAGAAAAGTTTATAACTGCGTTTTTAACATTTTCTGCAACTGATTTATCCAAAGGAGACGGAATGATATTTTCCTCACTTGGATTTTCAACACTACTTGAAATTGCATCTGCTACAACCATAAAAATTTCAGGAGTAATAGACCTTGCCCCAATAGCAAACAATCCTGCAAACAATCCAGGGAATGCCACCACATTATTTACTTGATTTGCAAAATCACTTCGCCCAGTTGCAACAATTCTAGCACCTCCAGCCTTTGCTTCATCTGGAAAAATTTCAGGAGTTGGATTTGCCATAGCAAAAACAATTGCATCTTTATTCATTTTTTCAATATCTGTTTTATCTATAATTCCAGCTTTTGAAACACCAACAAACACATCTGCATTATTCATTGCAGAATGAATATCACCAACTTCATCAAGTGTAAATTGCGATAAAATTTCTTGTTTCGCAGAATTTAAATTATCTCTATGCGAACCAATAACACCTTTTGAATCTGTCATTACAATATTTTTTCCACCAGCAATCATAATTAATTTTGCAATTGCAATTCCTGCAGCACCAGCCCCTGAAATTACTATTTTAACTTCTTCAATTTTTTTCCCAACAACTTTTAGTGCATTTTTCATTGCAGCAACCACCACAATAGCAGTTCCATGCTGATCATCATGAAAAATTGGAATATTTAATCGTTCTTTTAATTTTGCTTCAATTTCAAAACATCGAGGAGCCGAAATATCTTCAAGATTTATCCCTCCAAAACTAGGAGCAATTCTCACAACAGTTTCAACAATTTCATCTGTATCTTGCGTATCCAAACAAATCGGAAGAGCATCAACATTTCCAAATTCTTTAAATAATAAACATTTTCCTTCCATAACAGGCATTGCTGCTTCTGGCCCAATATTTCCAAGACCTAAAACTGCAGAACCATCAGAAACCACTGCAACAGTTCGCCCTCTCCATGTTAAATCAAAACTTCGCTCTTTGTCTTCTGCAATAATTCTACATGGCTCTGCTACACCAGGCGTATAAATCGTAGATAAATCATCAATTGTTTCAATAAGACACACAGATTTTATTTCCATCTTTCCTCCAAATTTTTTATGCAATTCAACAGACAATTTTGAATAGTTTTTTTTATTACTCATATTATTTTATTATTTTATTATTTTATTATTTTATATATTTATAATTCTCGAACTTTTATTGTTCCTGAAATTTTTTCTAATTCTACAATTATATCAGACACTTTTACATCTGAATTTTCCAAATTAATATCAAGTACACAATACCCAATACTATTATTCGTTTGTAAAAATTGTCCTTCTATGTTTATATTTTTTTCTGAAATAATTTTATTAATATTTCTCATTACTCCAGGAATATTTTCATGAATATGATTAATTCTAATATTTTCAGACTTAGCTGGAATTTGAAGACTTGGCATATTTACAGAACCATCAGTTCCACCAGTTTCCAACATATTCACCAATTTATTTGCCACACTAATCCCAATATCAGTTTGAGCTTCAATAGTACTTCCACCAACATGCGGAGTTAATAATACATTTTTATGATTTCTCATTTTTGATACAAACTCTTCAGAATTTGAAGCTGGCTCTTCAGGATACACATCTAACGCAGCACCTGCTATTTTTCCAGAAGTTAGTGCTTTATCTAAAGCATCAATATCTAAAACAGAACCTCTTGCATAATTAATAACAAATGATCCATCTTTCATACAAGATATAGTTTTATCATTTATTAAATTTTTTGTTTGTGGTATGTCTGGAACATGTAATGAAACAATATCAACCTTTGAAAGTAATTCTTCTATCGATGAACATGAAATGGCATTCCCAATTCTTAACTTATCTATTGCATCATAATAATAAATATCCATTCCCAAATCTGCGGCCATAACTCCAGCCTGTACCCCAATATTTCCATACCCAATTAAACCTAATTTTTTTCCACGAATTTCATATGAATTTTTTGCAGACTTACACCATTCCCCGTCATGCATTCTTAAATTTTTTTCTCCAAGACCTCTCATCAAAGAAATAATAGCCCCTATTACAAGCTCTGCAACACTTCTTGTATTTGAAAAAGGAGCATTAAACACAGTAACTCCTGATTCTTTTGCAGCCTCCAAATCTACCTGATTTGTACCAATACAAAAACACCCAACAACTACTAAACTTGAAACACTTTTTAAAACTTTTTCTGTTATTTTTGTTTTTGATCGAATTCCTAAAATATTTATTTTTTTTTCTTTTAATTTCTCAATTAATTCATCTTCTGCAAGTGCATGAGAAATATACTCAATATTTTTTGAACCATATTGTTTTTCAAAAATACGAACAGCTTCCTTACTCACTCCCTCTAACAATAACACTTGAACATTTAAATTTTCTGTATTTGGGTTATTTTGCGTCATGAAAATATATAAAATAATAAAAATTAACCAATAATATAATTATAAAAATTAATTATCAGAAGCTTACTAAAATTTAATATATTTCTCAAATTTAATATAAATATATTTTTTTTCATACAAAAAAAGAACCTGTAAAAATTTAATTTTACAGATTCTTTTAAGCATATAGACAACTATATAAAAGATATTTATTTGCAATTATTATGCTTTTTTACCTTCTTTTTTATCATCTTTATTTTCTTTTACTTTATCAGATTTTTCAGCCTTTCTCGCTTCTTTTGCAGCTTGTCGTTCTTTTGCTGCAGTTTCAACTTCTTCCGGAGTTTTAAATGTAATTCGCAAAGAATGATCTTTTTGATTTACATCTAAAATAGTAACAGTAACTTCTCCTCCCTCCACAAGTTTTTCTTTTTCTCCTTCAACCATTTGAGTTCTATGCACAAGACCTGTAACATTATCTGCCAAGTTAACAAAAACTCCAAAGTCTACAACCTTACTAACAACCCCTGTTGCAGTAGATCCTTTTTTAAAGTCTTTAACAGCATCAATCCAAGGATCTTGAGTAAGTCGTTTAACAGAAAGAGATATTTTTTCTCCATCAATACCAATAAGCATTGCTTCAACCTCTTGACCAACTTTAAGAATTTCTCCTGGAGTTTTAATATGCCCCCATGAAATTTCAGAGATATGAACAAGCCCCTCAAGAGAACCAAATGTCATAAATGCTCCAAATTTAACAAGACCATGAATAACCCCTTTTACAGTAGAACCAAGTTTTAAATCTTTTAATTCTTGAGCTCGAGCTTTATGCATTGCCTCTCTTTCAGAAACAACAAGCTTTCGAGATTCTTCATTAATTGTAATTACACAAACTGTAAATTTTTGACCAATAAATGACTGAAGATGATCTAAAATAGCTGTAGCATTTGCTCCATCCACTCGTGGATAATGAGCTGGTGCCAATTGAGAAACTGGAAGAAAAGCTTTTACACCCATTGCATCAACCATTAATCCCCCTTTATTTGCTTCTTTTGCAACAACTTCTATCGTTTCTTTACTTTCTTTCATTTCAAGGAAAGTATCCCATGCTCGCATTTGAGCAGCTTTTCGAAATGATAAAACAACCATTCCTTCTTCATTTTCATCCTCAAGAATAAAAACAGTAACCTCTGCTCCAACTTCAAGAGTTTTCACTGTATTAAAAGCATCAATCAATTCTTTTCCAGAAACAATACCAGTAGTAGTTCCTCCTAAATCAACCAACACTTTACCTCTTGTAATTGCAACAACTCGACCAGGAACAACATTCCCAGGAACTAATGCAATTGCTTTTGGTCCATTTGCTAAAATTTCTTCAAGCATATTGTCTTTTTTATGTAAGACTGTAGTAGTAATATTTGCCATAAATATATAAATGTGGTTCAAAAATAAAATAAGTTTTTAAATCAGAGCATTGTTTCATGACCACAGAGAAACATGATGATGTAAAAATCCAAATTAATATATCACACTTATATTATTCAATCAATATAAACTTTAAAATTTAGAATTTAGAATATTTCACAATTTTACACCAATTCTTTTTCTCTAATTTCTGAAAAATTATATTTCTTTTCTATAACAGAACCAATCTCAAGAATTTCTTTTTCATCAAAGGCTTTTCCTAAAATTTGAATTCCTGCTGGCAAATTATTTACTTTTTCTGTTGGAACCGATAACCCACAAATTCCTGCAAGATTTGCTGTAACAGTAAATATATCAGCCAAGTACATCGCCAATGGATCTGATGTTTTTTCACCAATCTTAAATGCTGAAAACGGAGTTACAGGAGCAACAATCGCATCAACCAAAGAAAATGCTTTTTCATACTCTTCTTTAATAAGTGTTCTCACTTTTGCAGCTTTTACATAATATGCATCAAAATATCCAGCAGAAAGAGTATATGTACCCATCATAATTGCTCGCTTTACCTCTGGTCCAAAAAATTCACTTCGAGTTTTTGTGTATTGCTCTTCTAAGTTTGAAACTTTTACAGTTTCTCCAAATCGAATTCCATCATATCGTGCAAGATTAGTAGAAGCTTCCGCCTTTACCAATAAATAATATGTTGGAATCGCATATTTTGTAAGAGGTAAAGAAATTTCAACAACATCTCCTCCTAATTTTTTAATATCTTCTACAGTTTTTTCAAAAGATTTTTTTAAATTTTCATCAAAACCATCAGCATTAGTAAACTCTTTAATTATACCAATTTTTTTCCCAGACAAATCTTTAATATTTACATCTGAATATTTTTCAACAGAAATATTTGGAGTTGTAGCATCTTTTTCATCATGCCCAGCTATAACCTCTAAGACCCTAGCCGTACAATCAACAGTTGGAGCAATCGGTCCAATAGAATCAAAACTTGAAGCATATGAAATAATTCCAGACCGAGAAACACGACCGTACGAAACCTTTAAACCAGTAACACCACAGAAATTTGCAGGCTGCCTAATAGATCCACCAGTATCAGTCCCAATAGAAAATAATCCCAAATATTTTGCAATACTTGCTGCAGACCCACCAGAAGATCCACCAGGAACTTTTTCAGAATTCCAAGGATTTTTTGTAAGCTGAAGTGCCGAATTTTCACAACTTGACCCTTGCGTAAATTCATCAGTATTTACTTTTCCTAATAAAATTGCACCTGATTTTTCCAACAATTCTGAAACAGTTGCATTATATGGAGCCTCATAATTTTCTAACATTTTTGAACCTGCCGTATTTTTTAATCCAACCCTAGAAATTACATCCTTCAAAGAATATGGAATACCAGCAAGAGGAGCTGAAAAATCCCCAGAAACATCAAGTTTTTTTGCTTGCTCTCGCGCTGAATCAAAACATGTTTGCGTATATGAACCTAAATCCTTATCAAATTCTTCAATTCTAGAAATATATAAATTGGTAAGCTCTAATGCTGAAATTTTTTTTAATTCAAGCATTTTTTTTGCCTGAGCAATAGTTGTTGGAAAAACTGTCATAAATTTTTTGTAATATTGTGAATAAATATAAGTACTATTTAAATAAAATTATTTTATTTTTTACATAACTGCAGCAACTGCAACTTGTGTTTTTACTTTTGACTGAAGAGAACATTCTAATAATTTTTCAGACGAAAAAGAATCAACAACGTCTTCTGTTGTTATATTTTCAAGTCCAGTAATTTGAGCTGTTGCTTTTACACCATCTGTATTTACCTCAGACAATGTATCAAAAAAACCAAGAATATTTGTAAATTCTTGCTGATACTGCCCTATTTCTTTCTCTGAAAGTGATAAACGAGAAAGACTTGCCACTTTTATAATATCTTCTTTTGAAATCATAAATTTAAGTTAAAATTATTTTTATACGAACATCATATACTAGAATATAAAATTATCATAACAAAAAATCCCACTCTTAAATATAAAATTAAAAGAGTGGGATTTATTGAATTTTGTAATTTTAGTGTAATAAACTGATAAATTACCGTTTTGACCATTGTGGAGATTTTCGAGCTTTTTTCTTTCCGAATTTTTTTCGCTCTTTTCTTCGAGGATCTCGAGTTAAAAACCCTGCAGCTTTTAAAGAAAGTCGTAAATCTGGATTAATACTTTCTAATGCTCTAGCAATTCCATGCCGAGCTGCATCTGATTGAGAAGAAAAACCTCCCCCAACTAAAACAATTTTAATATCAAATTTTTTAGCGTTATCAGTTACAACCAATGGAGAAATAATATTCCCTATATAATTTCCAGAAAAGTATTCTGATATATCTTTTCCATTAACTTCTACTTTTCCACCTTTATCAGAAGGAGTTAAGTATACTTTCGCAATCGATGTTTTTCGTTTTCCTACCGCGTAGAAATATTGTTCTGCTTTAGCCATGGTGTATTAAACTTAAATAATAAATTATTAAACCTCTAATGGTTGAGGATTTTGAGCTTCTTGTCGATGTTCTATTCCTGCATAAACCTTAAGACGTTTTAAAATTTCATTTTTAAATTTCGTTCGTGGAATCATTCCTGCAATTGCAGTCTCAACAATGAATGTTGGTTTTTTCTCATGCATTTTTTCTGCTGTTGTTGTTTTTACATTCCCAACATAACCAGAGTATCTATAGTATTTCTTATCTTTCCATTTATTCCCAGTTAAAACTACTTTATCTGAGTTAATAACAACAACTCCATCTCCTGTGTCTAGATGAGGAGTAAACGTTGGCTTGTTTTTTCCTCGCAATACAGTAGCTACTTCCGTAGCAAGTCGTCCAACTGACTTACCAGCTGCATCTACGATATACCATGATCTAGTAATATCTGTTTTTTTTGGTACAAATGTCTTCATAATAAATTATTTTTATAAATATTCTTATACTTCTGTAAAATTAATTACGAAGCAACAGTTTCAGAAACTTTTTTTTCAGATTTTACTTCCGGATTTTGATTAGAAAATACTCCTTTTGTAAGAATTGAAATTTTATAAATTGGAGCATTATCTCCATCTCTAAAACCAATTTTTGTACGAGTTGTAAATCCTGAAACCCGCCCTTCTAATGCTGGAATAATTTCTTCTAAAAATTTTCGCTGAGCAGTTTCTCCAAAAAGAATTTTTTTAATATCCCTAATAGCCTCTCTTTTTTCAGATTTTCGTCCTTTTAAAACTAATCTATCAAAAACAGGAATTAAAGTTTTAACCTTTGCCTCAGTTGTAACAATTGAGTCGTTTAAAACTAATGATGTTACTAGATTTCGTAATAAAGCCTTCAATTGATTTGGTTTTCGATTTAACCGAGAACCTTTTCTTCTATGTCTCATATAAACAAGTTACAATAAATAATAATTACGCCCGAAGAGTTGCTTCATAGCCATTTGACTCTAACGCCTCTGTCAACTCTGACATTGCTTTTTTACCAAACCCTCTCATTGACTCCAAATGTGAAGCTGATGAAACCAAAACCTCTTCAACAGAACCAATATTTCCATTAATCAAAGCATTTAGAGTTCTTGGAGAAAGATTTAAAATCTCAATAGGAGTATAAGACTCTTGATCCTCAGTAGATTCTTCTACTGATTCATTTAAAGAAAAATCAGTAAGAAACCCTTCTTCGATTTTTTCTTCACTATCGTTTTGTAAGAAAGAAAAATATCCTTCTAGTATTTGTGCAGAAAATTGAAAAGCTTCAGACGGAGATAATGAACCATTTGTAGCAACCTCCAATTGAAGAGTGTCAAGATTTGTCATATCCCCAACCCTAGCAGGCAAAACTTCATACTGAACAGATACAACTGGAGAGAAAATAGTATCCAATAGTATCCAAGAACTTTCACCATCCTTTTGGATTCTATCCTTTGCAGAAGAAAAGCCAATCCCTTTCTCAATTTGAACTTCCAAATCAAAAGTAGTTGAAGGTTTCGTTACAGATGAAATTTTATAACCACCATTTAAAATTTCAGTATCTCCACTTGTAACAAACTCTGAAGCAAGTATATCACCTTCTGAATTTTTTACAAGAGTTACAATTTCAGAATCTTTTGTATGTTTTCTAAACGAAACCTGTTTCAAATTTAACAGAACATTTAAAATACTATCCTGAACTCCATCTAAAGAAGTATACTCATGAGCCACACCTTTTATCCTAACCTGAGTTATTCCAACACCAGGAACAGATGAAAGCAACGTCCTACGCATTGCATTTCCCAATGTATGACCAAATCCAGCTGGAAGTGGAGAAAATCTAAAAACTGATAAATTATCAGAAACTCTTTCTTCTGTAATTTTTGGTTTTCCAATTTCTTCTTGAACAATATGCATCTAGATAATAATAAAATACTAATTTTCAACAATAGCTTGTTAAATATTTTACCTATTTTATCGAGAGTAAAACTCAATAATAGATTGAACATTTACTAACTGCTCTGCCTCTATCTCTTCCGGAAGCCTAGTAACTTCTATTGTTCTGTTTTTAATATTAACAGAAAGCCAAGCTGGAACTTTAACCTTTGCCGACTCCATAGACCTTAAAACCGGATGATCCAAGGTTTTTTCTCTAACCGTTATAACATCCCCAGCTTTTACCTGATAAGAAGGAATATCCATCCTAACACCATTCACAAGAAATGCTCGATGATTGACCATTTGCCGAGCCTGAGCTCTTGTAACCGCAAACCCTGAACGATAAACAACATTATCAAGACGACGTTCCAAAGAAGAAAGAAATGTCGAACCTGTAGAATGTCGCCCTCTAGACGCTTTTTCATATAAATTCCGGAATTGTTTTTCTGACAAACCGTAAATTCTTTTTGCAGTTTGCTTAGCTCTCAACTGAGATCCAAATTCCGATATTTTACCTCGCCTACCCCCACCATGAGGACCAACCCCACGAGAAGTATCAACAGGCTTAGATTTCAATCCAAGATCCACTCCCTCTCTTCTTGCCAATTTATTTTTTGATCCAGTATAACGCATAAAATTTAATAAAACTTCTCAAGTAAAACTACACACTTCGTGGATTTTTTGGACGACAACCACCATGAGGAGTTTGTGTCCGATCCACAATACTTCGAATATCAACACCTGAAAGATGTAACCCTCGAATCGCTTGCTCCCTCCCTGGTCCAACACCACGAATTAAAACGTCAGCTTGCTCAATACCAAACCCTTTAGCCTTTTCAACAGCCATTTCTGCAGCCTTTTGAGCAGCATACGGTGTTGATTTCTTGCTCCCCTTAAATCCACACACTCCAGGTGTTGCCCAAGAGATAACATTACCATCTAAATCAGTAATTGTAACAATAGTGTTATTAAATCCTGCATTTATACACACTCTTACATGAGATACCGTTCTTCTTATTTTTCGCTTTGAAGTTGTTCGTTTAACAGCCATATATCAATTTATTACAATAAAATTATTTTCGACCTCTATTCCCACGCCGAGTCTTACAGTTTACTTTTGTTCTCTGCCCTCTACAAGGAAGTCCAACATTATGACGACGACCTCTATAGCAAGATATATCTTTTAACCTTCTAATATCTGCTGCTATTTGCTGACGAAGGTCTCCCTCCACAGTCATCTCCGAGATAACATTTCTAAGATTATTTAAATCTTCTTCTAGCAAATCATTAGCTCTCACATCTTCAGACAAAGAAAGAGATGCTAATATTTTCTGAGAAGTTGTTAACCCTATTCCATACACATATGTCAGTGCTACAACTATTCTTTTATTTGGAAGATCAATACCTGCTATACGAGCCATAATATATTAATTAAAATTTTCTTTTACCCTTGTCGTTGCTTATGCTTTGGATCCTTACAGATAACTCGCACAACTCCTTTTCTTTTGATAACCTTACAACTATCACACATTTTTTTTACTGATGGTCTTACTTTCATAATATAAAACTTTTAAATTATTTTTCCCTAAATACAATTCTTCCTTTTTCAAGGTCATACAAAGAGCTTTCTATTTGAACGATATCTCCAGGCAAAATTCGAACCCTATTCTTACGAACACGCCCACTAATTGTACACTGAGCATATCGTTCTTCTTCTTCAGGAATTGTTAAGTAGTCATCACCAGCTCTAATCTCAAATATCTTTACTTTAAAGATAGCACCAGGGAGACATTCCTCAACAACACCCCTACTCTCAACAACACCTTCTTTACTCATTAAAACTATATAATATGCAATAACAGAAGTATCATATCAATCTCTGTATAAAAACCGCAAGAGATTTTATGATTCAGAAGATGTATTTTCTTGAACTTTTCTCAATCTCACAAATGATTTCAATGCTTTTATTGATGCTTGAGCTGAAACAAGTTTTGAATTTGTACCAATTGATTTTGCATAAATATCCGTAATCCCAGCAAGCGTTGCAATCTTACGAAATGAACCACCAGCAATAACCCCAGTTCCAGCTGGTGCCGGCATAAGAAGGATTTTTGCAGATTTATATAAAGCTTCTTTTGCAAACGGAATAGTCCCTTTTACAAGTAACACAGATATAAGATTCTTTTTAGCATCTTGAACTGCTTTTCGAATTGCAACAGAAACCTCTACAGATTTACCCGTTCCCAACCCAACCTTTCCTTTTTTGTCACCAATTGCAACAGTTGCAAGAAATCGCATTCTTCTCCCCCCTTTTACCACCCGAGTAACTCGTGCAATATCAAGAACAAGCTCCTCAAATTCTTTTGGCTCCCTTCTTCCACCAGGTCGACGACCTCGCCCCTTCGAACGAGATTGAAAAGACTTCTTTTCTCCTGTAGATTTTACTAATTCTTCAGACATTGAAAAAATAAAAATAATAATTAAAATTCAAACCCTAGCGTTCGAGCATGGTCAGCGAACTCCTTCACTCTTCCATGATAAGCATACCCGTTTCGATCAAATACACAAGAACCTGTATATTTCTTAGAAAGAAGATCTGCAACAGATTTTGCCCCAGAGATATTCCCCTCTTTCACCAATGCAGATACCATTGTTTCTCCCGACTCATCATCTATCAACTGAGCAGAAAATGCTCGATTTGAACGACATACTGACAAGCGAGGACAAGAACTAGTCCCAAAGATCTTTGAACGAATTCTTACTTTTCTTCTTTTCCGAAGTGTTAATTTTCGAGATGACATAAAATTTTTTTATCAAAAATAGATATTATTTTGCAGCTGACTTACCAGCTTTTCTTCGTACATATTCGCCAACATAACGAATCCCCTTCCCTTTATAAGGTTCAGGTTTTTTTAATTTTCGAATGTTTGCAGCAAACTCTCCAACTTTTTGCTTATCAACACCAGAGATAATAACAATATTTTTCTCTTTTTCATGCATTGTAACCAAAACCCCATCAGGAGCAGTTAATGAAACCGGATGAGAAAAACCAAGAGTTAAATCAATCTTAGAACCAGATGCTTTTGCCCGATACCCAACACCAATTATCTCTAACTGTTTTTCATGCCCTTTTGTAACACCTTCAATCATATTAAAAATAATTGAACGAGCTAAGCCATGAAACGCTCTAATTTTTCGATCATCAGAAGAACAAATAACTACAACTGAACCACCCTCTTCTTTTACAGAAATTCCCTGAGGAAAATCAAAAGACAGAGTTCCCTTTGGACCTTTAACTTCAATAGAAGCATCAGAAATAGAAACTGAAACCCCAGAAACTATTTCAACCGGTAATTTTCCAATTCGAGACATAATATTATATTAATAAACTTCACAAATATACTCACCCCCCAACCCCTCTTCTATAGCTTTTTCCGTAGTAAAAAGCCCCTTAGAAGTAGAAACAACTCCTATACCATACCCGTTTTTAACAGGACGAAGCTCAGAACAAGAAAGATAAGCCCTTCTTCCGGGAGTACTTTTTCGAACAAGCTCTATCCCCGAATTTTCTGGAATTAAAAAAACTTTTAATTTTGGGAATTTTTCATTTCGAACAACCTTTACTTCACCAAGAAATCCTTCAGAAGCCAATATAGCAACAAGAGATTCCTTCAATTTAGAATAAGGAATTAAAACGAATTCATGCCTTGCTCGAGAGGCGTTTCGAATTCGAGTAAGCAAATCTGCAATAGGATCAGTTATCATTTGAATATATAAAATTACCAACTAGCTTTTCTCAAACCAGGAATCAATCCCAGTGACGCATTTTCTCGGACACAAATTCGACACATTTTGAAGAATCGAATATACCCCCTAGGTCGACCACAGACTTGACATCTATTTCGAACCCGACATTTAAACTTTGGTGCAACACCTGCTGCAATAGCATCTGAAACTCGCTTTGCTCGTTTCTTATCCCGCTCAATCATTGATCTTTTAGCCATGAATAAAAATTAAATTATTGTTTCTTAAATGGAAATCCAAAAGAAGAAAGAAGCTCTTTTGAATCAGAATCTGTAGATGCTGTCGTTACAAATGTTATAGCAAGACCATAATTTTTCACAACATCATTATAATGAATCTCAGGAAAAACAGAATATGTTTTTAACCCAAGTGAATAATTACCTCTTCCGTCGAATGACTTAAGAGAAAACCCACTAAAATCTCGAATTCGAGGAGCTGTAATCTTTACAATTCGCTCTAGGAAGTCATACATTTTCTCCCCCCGAAGAGTCAAAGTAACCCCAACAGGCATCCCTTTTCTTAATTTAAAATTAGAAACTGACAATCTTGCTTTTCGCACTACTGATTTTTGACCAGAAATTGCCTCAACACCTTGTACAATTTTCGAAAAATCTTTCCCACCTTGTAACCAAGAACCAATACCAACATTTATAACTATTTTTTCCATTTTTGGAATAGCCATAACATTCGTAATATTTAATTTTTCCTTTAAATTAGGAATAATCGTTGATTTATATTCTTTTATAAAACTCATTATGATTTAGTGAAATTTTCTGAAACTGATTTACCAGTTGTAACAAACTCTCTTATTTTTTTCCCCTTTTTGTCAAATGCATACCTTACTCGAGAAACTCTACTTTCTCCATCTATAATCATAACATTTGAAGCATTAAGAGGAGCCTCTTTTTCAACTCTCTCACCTGCCCGTTCTGATGTTTTCTTCACATGTTTTACCATGATATTTACATCCTTCACAATTACTGTATTTTTCAAGAAATTAAGATCTATAACAACCCCCTTCTTCCCCTTGTCTTTTCCTGAGATGACAAGAACTTCATCCCCTACTTTAATTCTCATAATATAGATTAAAAAATTTCTGGAGCCATTGATATTATCTTTTGATAACCTGCAGTTCTAACTTCGTTTGCAACAGGACCAAAGACCCGAGAACCTCGAGGTTGACCGTCAGTATTTAAAATGACAACAGAGTTCTCATCGAAACGTATAAAAGAACCATTTGTTCTACGAATAGTATTTCTCTGTCGAACCACTACAGCCTTTTGAATACTCTTTCTTTTTACAGCACCTTTTGGGGATGCAACCCGAACCGTAACAACAATAATATCCCCAACTTGAGCATATCGCCGCTTCGACCCTCCTAAAACCTTAATACACATAACTTCTTTTGCACCAGAGTTATCTGCAACCGACAATATAGATTGTGTCTGAATCATATCTTTTCTTTTTTTGAAATTACTTTTCTATTAATTACACCGTAACAAGTGCCCACCTTTTCAACTTAGAAAGAGGCCTACACTCAGAAATAACAACCCGATCTCCAGCTTTACATGAATTGTTTTCATCATGAGCATGAAACTTTTTAGATTTTAAAACTCTTTTTTCATAAAGAGCATGCTTTACGTGAGAGTCAACTCGAACAACTATTGTTTTATCACCAGCTGCCGAAATAACAATTCCACTTTTAGTTTTCATATATTGATATTCTAAATTATTAACTATTTATTGCCGTTAAGATTTGAGCAACTTTTTTTCGAGATTTTTTAACATCAGAAGTATTCTTATGTTGTCCAATTCGAGATGCAAGCCTTACTGATGCAAGCGCATATCGAGCCTCAGAAAGCTCTTTTTTTAGGTTTTCTTTTGCCATTTTTTAAAATTAAAATTCTGTATTAAATACAATTTTAGTCTTTACAGACAACTTATGCCCCGCTAATCGAAAAGCCTCTCGAGCTAGCTCCTCAGAAACTCCTCCAATTTCAAATAAAACAGTTCCAGGCTTAACTCTTGCCACATAAAAGTCAACAGACCCCTTTCCAGACCCCATAGGAACTTCTGCTGCCTTTCTTGTAATTGGAGTGTGTGGAAATATTCTAATCCAAACCTTTCCTTTTCTTGCAAGAGCTCGAGACATTGTTTGCCGAGCTGACTCAATTTGCCGAGATGTAAGCTCTCCAAACGACAAAGTCTTTATACCAAACTCTCCAAATGAAACCCTATGACCAGCCTGGGCCTTTCCGCCACCCTGATTTCGTCGCCGAAATTCTTTTCGATGTTTTGTTCTTTTAGGAAGAAGCATATTAAGTTAAAACAAATAGACAAAACCTTGATTTTCAGTTCTATTACAGAAAATGCCTCATTTTCTGTAACTACAACTATTATCAAAGTTTTTTTAGCTAATATAGCTTATCTAAAAGAAAAACATAAGTCAAGTTTTTTCTTTTCTTTTTTTGGGTAATTCAGAATTTGATGTGCTGGAGCAAAAAAAAAAAAAAAAAAAATAAAAATAAAACAAA
>CAZDZQ010000030.1:0-20737 GCA_964509985.1 uncultured Candidatus Peribacteria bacterium | reverse complement strand
GTCATAAATCTTTTCATTCTCCAATCTAAAATACTTTCCCATCCATCTTTATCTAGCTGTTTTCTAATATATCTATCAAACATCATGTCTCCCAAAAATAAACCAGTTACACTTCTCGTATTTTTACTATTATTTTTATTTTCTAAATTTTTTATATTATTTTTTGTAAAAAATCCAGTTATATAACTTGTTGTATCTGGTTGATATTTTTTTTGTAAAATTTTTGCAGAACTTGAATGATGAGTAATTGTGAAATTTTTCTGATTCCAAATTTTAGCAAGAGTAAACATAATTTGCAGAGTTGGTCTAGAATCCGTATCTATATGAGAAATTGCATTTTCGTCCAAAGTTTTTATAGCCTCCAATGTTGTTTTATCATGAAAATTTGCAATTTGTGGAAATAAATCATGCGACATATCCATTGATATAATCACTATCGTGTCTTTTTTTACAAAATTTTTAGAAATTTTTTCTGCTAAATTTTTTGCTTTTTCTATCGTTGTTTTATCTTTTATAATAATAGGTGTTATTTTAATATCATTTTTAGAAAAAATTTTACTAATAAATCCAACAATTCCAGTAATTCCATGCTCGTTACTCATCACCGAATTATTTATTGGCAAATCAAGAATATTTTTTTGTGTTTCTACAAAATTATTTTCCGCAATTTTAAATGGAAGATTTGAAGTCATTATATCAAAATTTCCTTCATGAAAATGATTTGGAGAAATAAGAATAATATTTTTAATTTCAGATTTTTGTTTTTTTGAAATTTGATTTAATGTATCTGCAATAAAATGCGGAGCCAATAAATGATGATTTACCAATAAGATATTTGTATTAATATTTTTATTGTTTTTATTTTCAAATTTTTTTTGAGCAACAGAAAAAGCTTTATCATAAAAACTTTTATCCAAAATTTTAGCAGGAATATATTTTGTATAATTTATTTTTTTGACATTTTTTATACTCTTAATATCGCTATTATTTTTAAAATTTTCAATATTTTTTAATTCTACAATTTCTGGATTTAAACACCCAGAAAACATGAACAATAAAACAATAAAAGTAGTCTTAATAAAAAGAGAATTAATAAAAAACATAAAATTTTTTTAATTTATAATATAAAAAAATTATACACTATTTATAAAAAAAACTTTGCATCAATAATAATATTTTCTTTTTCAGATGAAAATATCGGATTGATATCTATCTCAGAAATTTCAGAATTATCTATAAATATTTGAGAAAGCTTAAAAATAGTAGATACTAAATTTTCTATATTTACAGATTTCTCACCTCTTGCCCCAATTAATAAAGCATAAAATTTTGTTTCTTGAAGCATTTTATGTATCTCTTTTTTTGAAATAGGTAATATCCTACGAGAAATATCAGAAAAAATATTTAAATAAATCCCACCAAAACCAAGAATTATTACATCCCCAAACACAGCATCACGCGTAAACCCAACATACACTTCTTTTGAATTTGGATTCAACATTTTTTGCATGCTCACTCCATCAATTTGAATATCTTTATTAATTTTTTCTAAATTTTGAGAATTTGAAATATTTTTCAAAATTTGTTGATATGCGTTTTGTGCTTCTTTTTCAGAAGTAATATTTAAAATCACACCGCCTATATCTGTTTTATGTGGAATATCTGGAGATGATATTTTCATAACTATTTTACTATTATTTTCATCACCATTATTTGTAATTTTTTTCCAAATTAAACGTAATTTTTCTGGAGATGTGCATAAAAATTCTTCTGCAAAATTAATATTATATTCTTTTAATATTAAAGAAACTGTTTGTGTTGTACACATTTTTCTTTTTTGTTTTATTTCACTTATTAATAAATTTTTAATAAATTTTTTATTTTCTAAATCTTTTATATATTTAAAATCTTCTAAATTTTTTAGATTTGTATTTTTAGATCTATTATTTTGCTGAATTAATAATTTTTCATATGCAGAAATTGCTTCTCTTGGATAATCAAAATGAAGAATATTTTTTTCTTTTAGCATTTTTCTTGCAGAAGAAACATCTGAACCTCCCATAAAAGATGTAATAATTGTTTTTTCTGGGTTATTTTTTTTAAATTTTTCTATTTCTTTTACTATATTTTCAGAATCCGTCATTGATTGCTGTGTAAGTAAAACAAGATACGCAAATTCTTTTTTACTTTCTTGCTCTACATCTTTTAAATTTTGTAAAATTTGTGCATATCGCTTGCTTGTTGCATCTCCCAATATATCAATTGGATTTTTACAACTCGAAGCCTTTGGCATTTCTTTTAAAAGAATATTTTGTTCTTTTTCAGAAAAATTTACTAAAGAAACATTAAAAATTTCTGCATTATCAACCGCCATAACCGCTGGACCTCCAGCATTTGTAATAATTGCTATATTTTCTGGAATATTTTTTTTATAAGAAAAATAAGAAAACATCTTAGACAACAAAAACATTTCCTGTAAAGAATGAGTGGAGCGTATTCCCGCCTGCTTTAAAGCAGTATGCAAAATTTCTTTTTTTCCAGAAAGTGCTCCAGTATGAGACTCTGCAGCAAGAGACCCTTTTACAGAAATTCCAGATTTCACCATTACAATAGGCTTAATTTTTGAAACTCTTTCTGCAATTTTAAAAAACTCTTTTCCAGAAACAATACTTTCCAAATACAAAACAATAACATCTGTTTCTGAATCTTTTGCTAAATATTCTAAAAAATGATTTTCATTAATATCAGACTTATTTCCCATTGTAACCACTTTAGAAAATCCAATATTTTCTCTATTTGCCCAATCCATCATTGCAACAGCCATTGCTCCACTTTGCGAAACCAGTGCTATATTCCCTTGTTTAACAGGTTTGTCAGAAGCAAAAGATGCATTTATAGCACTTTTAACATTTAAAAAACCAAGACAATTTGGTCCCAATATATTTATTTCATATTTTTTTCCACATTGAATAATTTCATTTTCAAGTGTTAAATTTCCCATCTCCTTAAACCCTGCAGAAATAATAACAACATTTTTAATTCCAAATTTTCCACATTGATCAAGAGCATTTAAAACAAAACGAGCAGGAATTGCTATAATTGCTAAATCTGGAGAATACTTTAAATCTGCAATATCTTGTAAAAATTTTATACCATAAGCATTTCCTTTTTTTGGATTTATTGCAAATATTTCTATATTTTTAGCAAAATTATCAGAATTTTTATTATTTGTTAAATTTTTCAATAAAATATTTCCTACTTTTTTTTCATTTTCAGAAGCTCCAATCACAACAATAGATTTTGGATTTAAAAGTTTTTCAAGTTTTCCAAGTTTTCCAAGTTTTTTCATAGATAACATGTTATTTTTTATTATTTTTTAATTCTTTTAATTCCCTTTCTGCCATAATTGTTAACAAAACTCTAATAATTACAACAATAATCAAAATTGCAATTTCTTCCCAAAATTTTTCTCCAGTATTTAAAAGCATTGTATCAATAATATCTTTTCCTACAAAAAAATCCAGCCCTATAATCAAATGCTGACTAAAAATAAGACGAATATTTTGAAATGCATTATTCCCTTCTTTTATATATTCTATAGCACTTTTTCCAGAACCTATAGTGATAATCAAGATTCCGAAAAGCCCAAGCAACAAGGAAATATAGCTAATAATTGGGAAAATATAATGCAAGAAAGGAAGTGTTTCCATTGTGTTTGTATTGTTAAATTTTTTTGTATCAAAATATTATACATTACGCTTAGCATCTTGTGCAAGATTTTGTACCAACAATAAAATATTTTGATTTTTTTGCGAAAGTTCAGATTTTTTATTTTCAAATTTTTGAAATATTTCTTGAGCCAATTTTATATTTTCCCTTTTTTTAATCAAATCTGTTTCTATACTTAAATACTGAGACAATGTATTTTTTATTATATCTAAAAACTGATTATTTAATTCTGTATTTTCAGATATTTTATTTATTTCTTCTATCTCTTCTATACATTCTAAATCTTCTACTTTTTCTAAAATTTCTAAATTATTTAAATTATTTTCTTGTTTTTTTGTAATATGTTTTGCTATTTGACGAGCAAAAACAACCCCCTCCAATAATGAATTTGAAGCCAGTCTATTATTTCCATGAACACCAGTATTGGCACATTCCCCAACTGCATAAATATTTTTAACACTTGTTTCTCCGTTTATATCAGTTTCAATTCCACCCATGCAATAATGAGCTCCAAATGTAATAGGAAGTAAATCTTTTTCTGCATTCATATTAAACTCTTTTTGTAAAACAGAAGAAACATATGGAAAGTGTTTTGAAAAATTTTCAATATTTCGTGCATCCAAAAAAACATTATCTCCATTTTTTTCAGCTATATAAATTGCTCTAGATACAACATCTCTAGGCTGTAATGCATCTATAATTTTATCCTCATCTTGATTTATAATTCTAGCACCAAATCCACGAATAGCTTCTGTTAATAAAAGTTGAGGCTGATTTTTTTTTCTATTTATCTTAAAAACAGTGGGATGAAATTGAACTTTATCCAAATCTTTTGTTTTTATTTTTGCATTTAAACAGATAGAAATACCATCTCCTAAATTGTCTTTTGGAGAGGTTGATGCATTATAAAGAGATGAATATCCTCCAGTTGCAAAAACAACATATTTACTTCTTATTATTTTTTTTATATTTGAATTATTAATATGATGTCTAAATATAATTTTTTTAAAATTACAAGTCGTATCTTCTAAACTCAGCACTTCTGCATTTTCTATAATATTTATATTTTTATTTGATAAAACATGAAAAGCTAAAGTTTCTGCAATAATTTTTCCTGAAATATCTTTAACATTTGAAACTCTGGGAAAAGAATGCCCACCCTCTAAGTGTTGGTCTTTTTCAAAAGGAACTCCTAATTTTCTCAAAAAGTGAATTTCTTGCGGAGCATTTTTTACTAAAATTTCTACAGTGCTTTTATTATTTGTAAATCCTCCAACTTTTATTGTATCGTGAATATGTTTTTCAAAACTATCTTTTGGATTTATTACTCCTGCAATACCACCTTGCGCAAGAGGTGTTGAACCTGAAATAAGTTTTGTTTTTGTGAGCATTGTAACTTTTCCCATTTTAGACAAATGAAGAGCTGTACTCATGCCTGCTATTCCAGATCCAATAACCAACATATTATTTTATTAAAATAATGTACTTACATCAGGTGCTTCTTGAGATTTTTTACTTGCTTTAAATGTTTCATATTTTTCAAATCCAGAAAACCCTGCCAAAATATTGGTAGGAAAAGACCGAACTTTTGTATTAAATTTTTTAACTTCCTCATTATATCGCGTCCGCTCTACAGAAATTCTATTTTCAACTCCTTCTATTTGCGATTGTAGTCCCAAAAAATTTTGATTTGATTGAATTTGAGGATATTGCTCAGTTACCATCATAAGCCGACCAAGAGCCTGAGAAAGCCCTTGTTGTTTATTTTGATATTCGGCAAGTTGCTCTGCATCATGAATATCAACCGTAAGTTTTGTGGCACTGGCACGAGCTTCTATAACTCCTGTAAGAATTTCTTTTTCACTACCAGCTGCAGCTTTTACCGTTGCTACTAAATTGGGAACAAGATCAGATCTTTTTTGATATTGATTTTGTACATTTGACCATTTTTCTTGAACTGTTTCGTCTAATGCAACCAGTAAATTGTATCCAGATACCACCCACAATCCAAGAGCTACAACACCTCCAATAACCGCAAGCCATGTTTTATTCATAATTGTATAGTTATTTTTTAAAATAAGATAATTATATAAATTTTATAGAAAACGCATCTATTTTTCAACCTCATATTTATCTACAATATCTGCCCACCGCTCAAGCATAATACTAATATTTTTTAAAATTTTTAAAGATTGTTTTTCTGTAAATTTTTTATGTTTTATATAATTTTGTAAATTATCCAGCTCGTCCGCATCAAGACAAATATTAAGGTTTTTTGCTCCGTGCAAAACAGGATTTAATTCTGGAACAATATTATGAATTATTTTTGTTGCAGAATTTCTTATAATTTCTTGCCTTAAATAAATATTTTTATTTCTAATATCAAATTCTATTTTTCTTCGTAAATCAGAATTTTCAATATTGATATTTGCAAATATATCTTCACCAAACAAAAGAGTGCTTGTTTTTTTTATATCAAAAAATTGAAGAGTAAAAACATCAACAGATTCTTCAATTTCTCTTTTTTCTAAACAAATAAATGGAACTTTTTTTAAAATATTTTTAATTTTTACATTTTGTAAAACATCAAACGCATTTACATTTTTTTTCAACACTATTACCAATGTTTCTTCTTTATATTTGGGGTAAATATAAAAAGATAAAATCTCATTACATATTTCTGATATTTGTAAAATTTCTTTTGAAGCATGTTGTGCTGAATTTTTTTTTGAAAATAATTTTTTAATTTTTTGAAACATATTTTTGAATGTAAAGTAATAATAATATTTTTTATTTTTTCTTATTTTTTTTACCAATCACCACCAAATCCACCACCTCCAAAGCTTCCACCCCCAAAACTAGAAAATCCAGAAGAACTACTAAATCCACCTCCGCTAGACCACCCTCCGGACCCCATATTTATAGAATTACTTTTTCCTCCAGATGCAAATAAAAATAAAAATAATGAAAAAATTCCAACATCAAATAAAATATAAGGAGTAAATATGGTAAAAAAGATTAAAACAGCCCCACTTAATAAAAATTTACTTTTCCTTTTTTTATCAGTAATTTCTGAAATAAATAATCCTCCCCAAAAAGAAAATGCTATTAGTAAAAATATTGCAATTTTATTTAAATTATCAGAATTATTTTGCTCATATTTTTGCAAAATTTCAGGATCATGCTCTAAAATTTTTTGAATATCCGTAAGTGCAAATTGCAAACCTGTATAATATTTTTCTTGTCTAAAATATTGAGGGAAATAGTTTTCAGCAATCATTTTTAATCGCAAATCAGGTAAAGCACCTTCCAATCCGTATCCTGTAAAAAATCGATATTTATGGTCTTGCTCTGCAATTATTAATAATAACCCCGTATCCAGTTTTTCATCTCCAATATTCCACCCTAAATTTTTACTCGAAACAAGCTCTATTCCAAATTGAAAAATATCTAAATCTTCTGGATTTATTTTTTTATTATGCAATGTTTTTAATGCTAAAATAGCAACTTGAGCCTTTGTATTTTTTTCTATTTCAAATATTTTATTTTTTAAATCTTTCTCTTCTTGTAATGTAAAAATATTTGCCAAATCTGTAACTCTTTCAGAATTATTATTTTTAATATTTATTTTTGTTTCTGCAAATGTGTGAAAAGTTGCACAAAAACTAACAATCACAGATATGAATATTAGTCTAACTAAAAATAGATTAAATAAACCATACAAACATTTAGAATTATTATTTATCATGCTCTTCGTTAAAATAATCAAGAATAAACGACATGAGTTCTGAAAAAGTTGGAGCTGCCGTAGTTGACCCATACACATCTAAATTTCTAATAGCTTTTCTCGGTCTATTAAATTTTACATAAATTAAATATTTAGGATTTTTAACTGGAGCAAATCCTATAAATCCTGTGATAGTATTTCCTTCTGCATCTTCTGCCTCAATATCTTCATATTTTCCATTTTTTCCAATAATTTGTGATGTTCCTGTTTTTCCCGCGATATAAAATCCGTTAACTCTCCCGTTTTTTGCAACACCTCGTTGAGTAGAAGATACCAAAATTTCTTTCATATCTCTTACTGTTTCATATGAGAAAATTCTTTTTTTTGTATTTTCAAATTTTTCTATTTGCCCATCAGAATATCTAACTTCTGATACAATTCTCGGAGTTACCAAATACCCACCATTTGCCAGCGAAGACCAAGCTCTAACCACCTGCAATGCTGTAACAGACACCCCTTGACCAAATGCTGTCGTAAATTGCTTAGCTATAGACCAATTTTTCCAATATGCCAACCCTCCTGATAATTCCTCAGGTAACTTAATATTTGTATATTCTCCAAATTCATATGTTTTTAACGCTTGATACATCAAAGCTTTCCCCATTTTTCTTGCAATAAAAACCATTCCAACATTCGCAGAACGCTCTATAATATTGGACATAGTTTGAACCCCTTTATATCTACCATCAGCATTTCTAATAAAAAATTGACCAACTTGTATAGGTTGCTTTTCAAGATATGTAGTATTTTTTGTAATCTCTCCTTCTTGCATTGCTGAAGCCATAATTAAAGGCTTCATAACAGAACCTGGTTCAAAAATTTCCATAATGGTTTTATTCACATATGCACCAGGTCCTAACCTATTTTTAAATACAAAAAATTCATTTTCACCACCTCTTTTTTCCGCTTTTTCCAAATCTTCATATTTAGCTAAAACGAAATTATCATTTTCATCTTTTGTTTCTAATACTTGAGATTTATAAATTTTTTTCTCTGCTATATCTGCTTTTGTTATCTGATGCCTTTCATATACCTCTCCATATAAATTAGGATTAAATCGTGGTGAATTTGCCATTACTAAAATATCTCCATTCTGAGGATTCATAACAATAATCTGCCCAGAATCAGCTTTAAATTCTTCAACTTTTTGATCCAATAATTTTTCTGTATATTTTTGTAAAGTTCTATCCAGAGTTAAAACAACACTTGCACCATCCACCACTTGACTATTGCTATCTCCGTCTTTTTCAATAGTATTTCCAGATGTATCCCGTGATGCAGACAAAAACCCATTTTTTCCTTTTAAAAAAGTATTCATACTGCTTTCCACTCCATATCTCCCAACTCCTTTTGTATCTACAAATCCAATAACCTGAGCAGCTAAATCTCCTTCTGGATAATATCGAACCGGATCATCCTCAAAACCAATACTTTCAAATGGAGAATTTTCCTCTTTTTTTTCTGCATATATTTCATAATATTTTTTTTGAATATTTTGAATAGCTTTTACCTCTTCAGGATAAACTCTATGCATTACGGGAATATATCCTCTTTTTTTTGAATATAATTTTGCAGATATTTTTTTTTCATCTCCTCCAAATTCCTCTTGCAATACTTTTGATATAGATAATCTATCCTCATTAGTTAACCCTATTAAATCAATATAAACATTATGCTTTTTAAATGAAACATAAAGATGTGGAATTTTTTTACCTTCAATAGCTTGTAATACCGAATCTTCAACATTGGTACTCCAGATCATTTTTTCTCGTTTATATAAAAAATCTGATAATAAATTTTCTTCAAATTTTTTCTTTGCTACTTCATATATTGGCGGAGTTTGTAATAATATTTTTTTTTCTAATTTTTCTACATCAGCATCACTATCACTATTACTATTACTATTACTATTACTATTACTATTACTATTACTATTACTATTACTATTCTCAGTATTTTCAGCTGTGTTTTTTTGAGAATAAATTGTTTTTACACTATTTTCTGGGCATTTTGTAATATCTTTTTTACATTCTTTATAGCGAGTTGGAGTGTATAAAATATTTGTTAATTCTTTTGAAACAATTGGAAAATCTTTTTCATTTGCTCCATAACTATATCCATTTCCATCAACCCCAGATCGTGCATCAAAAAACACTGTATATAAGGTCGTATTAAGAGCTACAGGTGCAGTTTCTCCTGTTTTTATATCTGTCATAAAAATTGCCCCTCTTCGTGCATTTATAGAATATGAAGTATTTCGAGAATTATATGCCTTTTGTTGAAATTCTTCATGATGCACAATTTGCAATTGATACAATTTCCATAATACTAAAAAAAATCCACATAAGAATAAAATTCCTAATACTATAAAACGGATATGTTCATTAGAATATTTTGAATATACTCTCTTTTGACGAAAGCCAGCAGTGTTAAATTTTTTAAACATATAAAAACAAGAGTTAAGATTTTTTTCTAAAATAAAATTAATTAAAAATTTTTGAATAGAAAGATGTATTTTTATATTTTAAATGTAAAAATGTAAAAAATAATACTGTAAAACTAAAACTTCCTACCGCCAAAATTATCCCCGTTGCCACATCCGAAAAATAATGAACCTGTGTAAATATCCGAGAAAATGATACTAATAATGCTATAGCTAAAAGACCTGCATTAAGCATTAACTTTTTATATTTTGATAATTTTTTTGTAAATAAATATGCAATTGCAATTGCAATAAATATTGCAGTAGTGGCATGCCCACTTGGAAAACTTGATTCATGCACATATAAATCAAATGGATTTTCTGGACGAGACCGATCCGTCATCCATTTCATAACTATTTTAATTGTTTGACTTCCTGCAACTCCAAAAAATAAAAACATTGCTTCATATTTTTTTTTATTCCAAAGCAAAATCCCAAGCAAAAAGAAAAACCACAATAAAAATATTTTTGGATCAAATAAATGTGTTATAAAAATAAAAAACTGATTTATTTTTTCAGAAGTATGTAAATTAGTCATTAAACTATTGAAATACACATCAAAATCAAGAATATATTGAGATTTTTCTATAAAAATGGCATGCCAAATTTTTATCAACCCAATAAGAGATAGAAAAAATACAGAAATGTGAAATTTATTTTTCATAATTTTGTTTTTAGATAATTTGTTATATTTATTCTCCTTTTTTCTCATGCTGATCTGCAGATTCTTTTTCTTCGCGTTTTAATTTTTCTGTTTTTGTCTCTGTTATAAAATCGGCACTTCCCATTTTTTCAAATAAGTAAAGAGCCGTAAGAGAAGAAAATATAAAAGAAATAAAAGGAAAAATACTCTCGTTTAATGGAAAATTTTCAAATCCAAAAAAACTCGCAACATCTCCCATTCTATAATCTTGCTTCATTACATAAAAAAATAACCCATATATCACAACAGATATAACCGTTCCTTTTATAAATTGAACAAAACCATATAATTTTTTCCAAAATTTTCGCTGAGAATTAAGAGCAAATAAAGAAAGCCCATAATAATATCCAAATATTCCAGAGCAAAAAAGATGAATAGGAAGCACGAAAAATACCTGAGATATCACTTCTTTTATAATTATCATAGGCGTATCATACGTATCAGATAAATAAAATAAATTATAAAAATGAAAAAGATTTTCTATTGCCGTAAACCCCAAAGCAGTACCAAAAGACAAATCAACAACATCATCAACTGTTTCAAAAAACCTTTTTCCAAAAAGCCTAACAATTGTATTTTTTCCCAATTCTATAATACCTCCTGTTATTACTAACGAAAAGAATAATGCAAAAATAAAAAAAGAGTTTGAGGTTTGCCCTACTGCAAATGTGTTAAAGTAAAAACTCAAAAGATTTGGAGTTATTATTTTTTCAGCATAAACAATCCAAACAAATCCAAAAATCATGGAAATAGCAAATACAAGCCAAAAGAAAAATTCTAAACTTTTTCGTCGTGATCGTGACAAAATTTCATGCCAAATAAAAACTGTCAAAAAAGAAAGAACGAATGCAATTAACAAAGAATTTAATGAAAATGCCGAAATATTGAAAAAATCAAGAAAAAAATTCATGCAAAATATATTATGCTTATAAAATATGAGTATATACAGAGCGTATCATTTTTTATATTTACTTATAAAGAATAAAAAATTTATAAAATTTTGCGAGTTTTTATTTTAATATTATTTTAATTTTATTTCAATATTTTTCCCTACATTATTTAATAATTTTTGAGATAAATTAATTACATCATTATCTGTCACCCGTGTTGTTTCTGGTTTCCATCGAGTTCCAATATTTAGAACAGCTAGATTTTTATCTGGAAAATGATTTGAACTTGGCCAAACTGATAATTCTCCTGGTTCTACTTTTGTAAGCGAAGAACAAGCAATCAACTCAACATCACAGATTTCAGGAATAATACATTTTCCTGATTTTAAAATAGATTCTAATGTAGATTTTTCGATAATAAGTCTTCCATTTTTATATTCATCTGTAGGGGCTACAATAGCTTTATTATTTTTTGGATATCTGTCAAAAATATCATTAATATTTATTTCTTCTAGCGTTGAATGTTCTTCTAATTCACCCATTGCCAATAAAATATGAACAAGTGGCAAATGCTCTGCCGATCGAAATTGAGAACCTTTAGAGGTATCTTCAATAATTTCATTTACAGAAACTACTCGCTTTATAAATTCTATATTATGAAAAACTTTTACAAATTCTACCACTTGTAATCCGTATACAACATAATCAGCATAATGTCCTTTTACTTTTACCCAAAAAATAGAGTCTTCTTTTCCATCTTCAGATTTTTTATCACTATTTCGAGGTGCCGAATTTAATGCAATTGGCAATCGTTTTTTTTGTTTAATATTCCAAATTTTATTTAAAATCCAATTTGCATTTTCTTTCGATTTTTCAGCCAAACATGTTGTTCCTGCAAAAGCTACATGCAAAGGAGAATGCCCAGCAGAAAGAATGAACGGATTTTTAACATTTACATTTTGATATTGTTGTCGAATTCGATATGTAGAATCTACTCCTTCAAACTGCCCTGCCCCAACATCAGTGATATGGTCTAAAACACTTGGAACTATTTTTTTTTCTGACATTGTTATTATAAATTATATTATATCTTTATTTGTCGTTTTACACGTCTTATCCTATAACAATATTCAAGATATAACAAATAATTTTATATTGAAAAAAACATCTTGCCATATTACACTTTTACAATATATAGTGCTTGTAATATTGATAATACACAACATATAGTGATTTGATGATATTTAATAAATATTTAATGAATTTATGAGCATCAATATTAAAAATACAATAGAAGAATATTTACTACAACAAGACTGGAGAGTAAATGCAAATTCAAACCAAGGTTATTCTCTAGGGGGTTTAATTTTAAATACTTCTGGAAAAGTTACAGCAAATTATTGGCTTTCTCATATTTATCCAAAGAATATTGGTGAAGCACATCGAAATGCTGATTTTCATATTCATGATTTAGATATGTTTGCTGGATATTGTGCAGGGTGGAGCTTGCGAGCATTATTAGAACTTGGATTTAATGGAGTTTCTGGAAAAACAGAATCTGGACCGCCAAAAAATTTAACTTCAGCAGTTTCTCAAATGGTCAATTTTTTAGGAACTCTTCAAAACGAATAGGCTGGAGCTCAAGCATTTTCTAGCTTTGACACTTATTTATCCCCTTTTGTGAAAAAATACTCACTTCAATTAGAAAAAGAAATTACAAGTTTATATAAAAATTTACATCCAGAAATTTCTGATGAGAAATTACAAAAAAAATTACCTGAAGAATTTCAAGAGAAAATAAATACATATATAGACAAAAAAACATATGAATATGTGCATCAAAATATTCAAAGTTTTGTGTTTAATTTGAATGTTCCAAGCCGATGGGGAACACAAACTCCTTTTACTAATATTACCTTAGATTGGGTTTGCCCAGATGATTTAAAAGAAAAAAAACTCGTTTTAGGCGGAAAAGATTTTGAATATTCTTTTAAAGATCTTCAAAAAGAGATGGATATTATAAATAAAGCATATATTGAAGTAATGACAAAAGGAGACGAAAAAGGTCGAGTTTTTACTTTCCCTATTCCAACCTATAATATTGTTCCAGATTTCCCGTGGGAAAGCGAGAATACAGAGCTTTTATTTGAAATGACAGCAAAATATGGAATGCCATATTTCCAGAATTTTCTAAATTCTGATATGAAACCAAGTCAAGTAAGAAGTATGTGTTGTAGATTACAGCTTGATTTAAGTGAACTTTTAAAACGAGGAGGAGGATTATTTGGATCAGCAGAAATGACTGGAAGTATTGGGGTTCTTACTATAAATGCTGCAAGATTAGGGTATAAATATTCAGGAAATAAAACAGAATTTTTTAAAAAACTTGAGTATTTAATGAATTTAGCAAAAACATCTCTCGAAATTAAGCGAGTAGAAATTCAAAAATGGATGGATAGAGGTTTATTTCCCTACACAAAACGATATTTAGGAAATCTCAGAAATCATTAGGAACAACCTATAGATTCGCAAAAGAAGACAAAAAGAAATTTCCCCAAATTATTCAAGCCGGAACAAAAGATGCTCCATATTATACAAATTCTTCTCAATTTCCTGTTAGATATACCGATGATCCATTTGAAGCATTAGAAATGCAAGATTCTCTGCAAAGCAAATATACAGGGGGAACGGTTTTACATTTATATATGGGAGAAAGAATTTCAGATTCTAAAGCATGTAAAAAATTTGTAAAAACTGTTTTAGAAAATTTTAGACTTCCATATATTACGGTTACTCCCACATTTTCTATCTGTCCAAAACATGGATATTTAGCAGGAGAACAAGAATATTGTCCAAAATGTGATGAATTATTATATAATCAAAAATCATGAAAAAACAAGAGCGACAAAAATGTGAAATTTGGACACGGGTAATGGGATACCATAGACCTGTTGCCAGTTTTAATATCGGAAAAAAATCTGAACACAAAGAACGAAAACATTTTTCAGAGATAGCGGTTGTGAATGCTGGGTTTTGTGGGAAGTATTAAAATTCTCAGCAAATTTTTTATGCTTCAATCATTCTTACATAATCTTGTAAATTGACTAAAACTATATCTTGAAAATATTTTTCAAAAATGTGATAGTCTTGAGAAGAGTTAAGAGATGATATATATTCAGCCCTTCTTACCATTGGAATAATTATCATTGGATAGCCTTTTGACATAAGAATAAGATTTATGCAAAGTCTCACTAATCTCCCATTTCCATCTATAAAAGGATGAATTTTTACGAGTTTATAATGAAATTTTGCGGCTAACTCTACAGGATGTAAAATATCTTTATTTTTAATATACCAAGCTAAAAAATTCTGCATTTCTTTAGAAATTTCTGACGATTTTGGAGGAAGTTTATTATCTCCAGAAATAAAAACTTGTATGGATCGGTATTTTCCCGCGTTTTCATCATCAATTGATCTCAGCACAAGAGCATGTAAGTCTAAAATAACCTGTTCATCAATTTCTTTTTTTTCTTCTAAAAATTTTTCTAAATACTCAAAACATTTTCCATGATTTCGTGTTTCATCAAGCTCTCTAATAGTTTTTCCTCCTATCGTTAATCCGTCTTCTAGCACAATTTTCGTTTCACTTCGAGTAAGAGTATTTCCTTCTATAGCATTTGAGTTATATGTAAACTCTACCAAAAGAGCCTTTTGTAATTCCCGTTTTTCTCCTTGAGATAAAGGTCTTCGTTTCTGAATTCTTGCCAGCAATGAATCGATTTTTTTGAGCATTTTTTTTGAAAAGAAGATTTTTATTCTCTATTTTTATTCTCTCATATTTATAAAATATTTTCACGAGAGAATATTTTTTGGTAAATGCGGGATTTTATTGGAAGTATTAAAAATTTATGAAACTGGAAAGTTTATAGAAAAAACTGATAAAATATTTTCTTTTCTGGAAAAAAATGAGTAGGATTTTTTTGCAACTCAACAATGGTAAAAAACTTATGCGATTTTTCGTATAACTCTCAGTAAGCGTTGGGCAATTAGGAAAATTAATTAATAAGAATGATATTTTACTGATTTTATGAAAAAGATAATTATCTTGAATATAAAAAGTGGGAAGTTTTAGAAAACAAAAAAATTACCCGTGGAGAAATGGCAGAAATTATTGATAGAGCAATACAATTGAAAAAGAAAGAGAGTAAGAAATTAAAATAATTAAATCCATATGAAAATTTCTGCAATCCAACCACTAACACTTGTTGATTTTCCAAATCATACTGCTTGTACGGTTTTTACTTTGGGGTGCAATTTTAGGTGTCACTATTGCTATAATCCAGAATTTGTACTTCCAGAGAAAGTGAAAGAAATTTCACCTCATTGCATTCCTGAAAATAATTTTTTTAAGTTTTTGAAAAAACGAGAAAATTTATTAGAAGGCGTGTGTATAACAGGAGGAGAGCCAACTATTCATTCTGATTTGCCAGAATTTATAAAAAAAATTAAATCACAAAATTTTCTGGTAAAATTGTATACAAATGATTCAAATCCAAAAATGCTACAAAAACTTCTAGATGAGAATTTATTTGATTATGTGGCGATGGATATAAAAGCTCATCCAGATGATTATGAAAAGATTGTTGATGTGAAAGGCTTTTCTGAAAAAAATGGATGCTTGAATCCCAAATGGGAAAATTAAATTTTAAAATTATCCTAAATTTTCCATCACTAAAACTCGAGGTTCTAGCATATCGGCCATTGCATATTTTACCCCTTCTCTCCCAAGTCCAGACTGTTTTACTCCACCATACGGCATGTGGTCTACTCGAAAAGTTGGAACATTATTATGAATAACACCACCTACTTCCAATGTATTAAACGCAGTTGTAAGCTCTGTAATATCTTGAGTGTAAATACCTGCTTGCAATCCAAATTTTCCAGAATTCAAATTTTCTAATGCATCAGAAAATTTTGAATATTTTTCAATTACAACTACAGGTCCAAAGGCTTCTTCTGCTACCACTTTTGCTTGAGTTGAAACATTTGTAAGTATGGTTGGCGCATAAAATGTTTTATCTCGTTTTCCTCCTGTAATTAATTTAGCACCTAAGTCTAACGCTTCATTTACCCACTTTTCCATTCTTATAGCATTATTTTCATCAATCATTGCTGAAAATTCTGTATTTTCTTTTGTTGGGTCTCCCACTTTTAAGCCCTCAACTGCTGTTTTCATCAATGCAATAAATTCATCAAAATGAGATTCGTGAACAAAATATCGTTGTGCATGAATACAAATTTGCCCAGAAAAAGAGAATCCTCCCATTAAACATGCAGGAAGTGCTTTTTGAATATCTGCAGATTTTGTAATAAGAACTCCAGCATTTCCACCAAGCTCTAAAACAACTTTTTTTTCACCAGCTTGTTCTTTCATTTTCCACCCCACCACAGGCGATCCTGTAAATGTAAGAAGTTTGTATCTATTATCTGTAACCAGCTTATTCCCCGTTTGCCTATCCATTGGAATAATTGAAACAGCACCTTTTGGCAAATCTGTTTCATCTATTATTTCTGCCAAGAGAAGACAAGAAAGAGGTGTTGAACTTGCAGGCTTTAAAACAATTGGGCATCCTGCAGCAATTGCAGGTGCTAATTTATGAACTGCTAAATTAAGAGGAAAATTGAATGGTGCTATGGCAGCAACTGGCCCAACTGGAAATTGTTTAATAATCCCCATTTTTCCTTCTCCTGCTGGAGTCCAATCCAATCTCATCAATTCTTCACCAGGAATTCGTTTCGCTTCTTCACTTGCAATTACAAATGTTTGAATTGCTCTATCCACCTCTCCCATTGCATACATCATGGGCTTTCCAGATTCTTGAGATAATGCTAGTGAAATTTCTGTTTTTCGTTCTGTCATTTTTTCAGCAATTTCTTTCAATATTATATACCTTTTATATGTAGAAAGTTTTGCCATTTTGGCTTGAACAGAAACTGCAGATTGAGTCGCATCTTCAAAATGTTTTTCTGTTGCTAAAAAAGTTTCGGCAAATATTTTTTGAGTGTATGGTTCTTCAACTTTTAAAATATTTTCTGTTGTAATAAATTTTCCTGCACAATAAATTTTGTATTGTTTTGTTGTATTTGTCATATGAAATATAAATTTAATTAATATTAAAAAAACTACACACAGTATACATTTTTTTTAAAAATATTGTAATAAATTTTCAATATCTTCAACCGTATGAACAGGGAAATTTGCCAACCTTAATTGTGTTTTTTTCAATTTTCCATACCCACTGGCAACAACAAACCCAAAGTCTAAAAGTTTTTTTGTTTGTTTTTTCATTTTATCAGAAATTTCTTCTTCTGATAAATTTTCAGAATTTTTTAATTTTACAACAATCACTGTTTTTGTTCGTGCTTTTTTATCTTCAATTGCAGGTATAAAATCTGATGTATTTTTTGATGATTCAAAAAATGAATAATATAAATCCGATTTTTCGTCTGTAATTTTTGATAAATTTTCAATATTTTCAAATTGTTCTAGCCATGTTTTGCAAATATATCCAAATCCTGCAATTGCTAGTGTATTTGGAGTTGTTGGTGTTTGAAATTTTTCATACATTTTTTTTTCTAGTGTTGAAATAGCATGATGATTTCCAAAATCAATATTTTTTTCTTTTCGTATTTCTTCTATTTTTTTAGCACGAGCAAATGCCTTGGGAGATAAAATTAAAAAACCAAGACCAGCTGGAAGTCCCAATGATTTTTGAACAGAAAATAGCCAAACATCTGCCGATGAAATATTATAATTAACTCCACCCATTCCAGATGTAACATCTACTGCTAAAAGAGTGTTATCAGAAATATTTTTTATATCTTCTGATAAATCTTCAATTTCTTTTGGAGAATACCCAATCCCAGAGGCTGTTTCATGTCCAGTTATGCAAATTGTGTCAATCTTTTCAGAATTGTCTGTTTTTTCTGATTTTTTTACTACTGAAACAATTTCTAATGTATTCACCCTTGTGTTTTCTGCGCTATTTTTTGGATTATTATGCTCTAATTTTATTGCTTCTCTTCCACTATGAACAGCTGTTTTATACCAAACATTTCCAAAATTTCCATTTACCGAATGAATAGATTTTTTTTCTATTAAAGATCGTACTACCAATTCCATAGATTCTGTTGCAGAATATGTATAATATATTTTGTAATTTTCTGGAATATTAAAAAAGAGTCGAGCACATTGCAATCCTGCTTTTGAAATATCTGTAAATTGTTTACTTCTATGTGAAATTGACCCAACCCCTGCATTTAAAATTTTAGTATAAAACTCTGAAACCCCATCATATAGCTGAGATGGTCCAACATTAAAATTTGTAACAAAATCTACCTGTTTATTGCTTTGAAAACCTAGCATAAAATATAAATAAAAAGACTATAAATAATAAAAACCTCCTAATAATTAAATTATTAAATGAATATTGTGTTATAGCCTAATGGCGCTTGCCAATTCTCTTCTTTTTATATCTTTATTTTTTATGGCATGGCGTTTGTCATATTGTTTTTTTCCTCTTGCAATAGCAATTTCAAGTTTTGCACGACCACGAACCAATACCAAAGCAAGAGGTACGATTGTTGCGCTTTTTTCATCCATTGCTTTTATTATTTTTTTTAATTCTTTTTTATGAAGTAATAATTTTCTATCTCGTCGCTCTTCGTGCCCTGTTCCTTTTGCACTATTTTCCCATGGTTGAATTAATCCACTTTTCCAAAATGCTTCTCCGTTTTGAATTGAAATAAAGCTCCCTTTTAATGTAACTCTACTTTCTCTAATACTTTTTACTTCAGATCCCAACAAAGAGATTCCTGCTTCGTATTTATCACCTATTTCATAATCGTAAAATGCCCGACGGTTTTTATTAACGAGTTTTTTCATGAGAAAAGTAAATTTTTTAATGAGAGTTCTTTATTTGTAAGATCTCTATTGCATTTTTCTTAGATATTCCAGCTTCTATCATCTTTTTTAATGCCTCATTCATCCCCTTTTTTATACCAATAATTTCACCCTCAGCTTTTCCCTCAGCTTTTCCCTCAGCTTTTCCTTCAGCTTTTCCTTCAGCTTTTCCTTCAAGCATACCTTCAATGCGAGCGGTATCTAGTGCATCTATTCGAGATGCTACAAAGCGACTTCGAGCTTCGTATAAATCAAGTTCTGACTCGTTCCATGCAAATTGCTCAACAGTTTCATATGCTACAAGCAACTCTTCTGTTTTTACACTTTCTGGAATTACTCGTAAATCTTCCGCATTTTTTAAGAAATATATCCATTTATCTACTAGATTGTTACATTTGTCCTCTGTTTTTGTAAATTTTGGAAGCTCTATAAAGTTAAGTTCCATATCTGTAATATCTCTATTTCCTGTTTGCTGATTTATAAAATAATGCTGGCTTAAAAAATTATCCCCTGTAAACAAAGAAAAATCTAAAATTCCTAAAAAGATTACGGGGGTAAGTTTTTTATATTCTTCGCTTTTTTTTATTTGATGAGCGTATGATTTTGCAGCATAATACAACGATCTATTCCTAAATTCCATTTGTTTTTCTACTTGCATTTCTATAATAAATTCTCTGCCCAACTCGTCTATAGCCTTTAAATCTAGGCTTGTTTCTTTTAAAATTTCAATTTCTGGTAATTGATCTCCTTTTACTATTGTTATTTTTTTTATTGGACTCGATAAATCTAAAACACTGTTTAAAAATGAGATAAGCACATTTGAATGCCTAGAGTCTCCAAATATTTTTTTAAAAGCTACATCGTTTTTTGGATCTAAAAATCTCATATATGTTATTCTAATTATTTAATATTTATAGCCTATCATATTTTTTTATAAATTCAAATTTTTGTATTTTTCAGTTCTTTCTTCAAAAAATTTAGCCATTTACTATTATTATTTTGCATCTTCTGAAATTTGTTTGTGTAACCATTTTTCAAAAGTAAGCCTAGATTCATAGAAATCTTTTCTTAATTCCCGAGACATATTCAACTTAGCAAAAGATTTTTTATCTTTGTTTGCTACATATATTTCATAATCTATATTAGGGGTGAATATTTTATTTAATTTATTTTCAATTAATTG
>CAZDZQ010000029.1:0-20284 GCA_964509985.1 uncultured Candidatus Peribacteria bacterium | reverse complement strand
TCATTTAATTTTAGAAAAAAATCTGAGAACTCATTATTTAAAAGATTTTGAATTTACATTTATAGAACTTCCAAAATTTAAAAAAGAACTTTCTGAACTTGCAAGCATCACGGATAAATGGATTTATTTTATGAAACACGCCAATAATTTAGAAATAATCCCATCAGAATTTGACCAAGAAGATTTTATAGACGCTTTTGAAATTGCAAATCAGGTAACATGGACCAGTGGAGAACTAAATGTTTATGAAAAAATCAGCCATAAAAAATGGTCAGATAAACATATCCTAGAATCAGCCCTAGAAAGAGGCGAACAAATGGGATTAGAAAAAGGAATGGAGAAAGGAATGGAGAAAGGAATGGAGAAAGGAATGGAGAAAGGAATGGAGAAAGGAATGGAGAAAGGGTTAGAGAAAGGGTTAGAGAAAGGAATGGAGAAAGGGTTAGAAAAAGGAAGAGAAGAGGGGATGAAAAATGGTGAGAAAAAGAAAGCATTGGAAATAGCAAAAAATATGCTTATGAAAAATATTGAAATTTCTACAATTGCTTTAGTTACAGATTTATCAGAAGATGAAATTCAAAAATTATAAAAATTTTATTGAGATAGCATACTTTTCCTTTTTGCTTTAATTGCATCTTTTAACGGTAAATGACTATCTAATGAGTCGTCAGAAGAAATAAATTCTTCGGCGGCTTCTTTTGCATACAAAATTTTTCGCCCGTCCATTAAATTTGCCATTTTTAAGTCTGGTATTCCGCTTTGTTTTAATCCAAAAACTTCTCCAGTTCCTCTTGTTTTCATATCAATTTCTGCAAGTTCAAATCCGTTTTGAGTTGTTTCTAGTGCTGAAAGTCTTTCATTTTTATAACTTTTGGTGTGTAATAAAAAGCAATATGATTTATGTTCTCCTCTTCCTACTCTCCCTCGAAATTGGTGTAGTTGAGATAGTCCAAATCGCTCTGCACCTTCAATCATCATTATTGTTGCATTTGGGACATTTACTCCTACTTCTACAACAGATGTTGCAACCAAAATATCAAATTTTTTATTTTTGAAATCGTTCATAATTTCATCTTTTTCTTTCGATTTCATTTTTCCATGCAAAATTGCAACTTTTCTGTGTGGAAAAATATGTTTGCTTAGTCGTATATATTCTTCTTCAACACTTCGTAAGTCTTCAAAACCTTCGCTTTCAGATGTTTCAACCAATGGGCAAATAACAAAAACTTGTCGTCCTTTTTCAATTTGATTATCCATAAAAAGTTCTACTGTTTGTCGCTCCGATTCACGAATAACTTTTGTTTCAATCTCTTGTCGTCCTGGTGGTAATTCATTTAAGACTGATAAATCCATATCTCCAAATGCAACAATTGCTAAACTTCGGGGAATTGGGGTTGCAGACATTTGTAAAAAATGAGGTGATGCTTTTTGTAGTAATTTTTCTCGTTGTAATACTCCAAATCTGTGTTGTTCGTCTACTATTGCAAGTCCTAATGAGTGAAACACCACATTGTCTTCTAATATAGCATGAGTTCCTACTAAAATTTGAATTTGATTTGTTCTGAGATTTTCAAGAATTTTTTCTCGCTTTTTTCCTTTTATAGACCCTGATAAAAATTCTGTTTTTATATAAGCTGTTTCTTCTTCTTCAAATAATAAATTTTTGTTATTTATATTATTACTTATATTATTTAGATTTTTTTTATATTTTTCAAAAAAGTTTTGTTTTTCTGCTTCAGCTAAAAATTCTGTAATTCCTGAGTGAAGTTGTTGGGCTAAAATTTCTGTAGGTGCAATGATGCTAGCTTGGTATCCTTGTAATATGATTGGTAAGATAGCACACATGGCAACGAGAGTTTTTCCACTTCCTACATCTCCTTCTAAAAGTCTTTGCATTGGAACTGATTTTTCGTAATCTTTGAGAATTTCAAAAATTGCTATTTTTTGTGCAGTTGTAGGAATAAATGGAAGAGTTTTAAAAAAATCTTTTATGAGTTGTGGATTGAGTAGAACAGTTGGTACATTTTTAGCATTTACAGAGTGTTGTATTTTTTGTTTTTTGTATAAAGAAACAAGTTGTAAAACAAATAATTCTTCAAATGCCAGTGTGTCTTGTGCTTTTTGTAAAGATTTTTTATCTTTTGGATAATGCAAAATGAGTAATGCTTCTTTTTTAGAAATTAAATTGTGTTGTTTTAAAAAATGGCTTGGAACCACATTTGGTATATTTATATTTTCATTTTTGATTTGAGGTATAAGTTCTTCATGGATTTTTCTAAAAAACCATTTTTCAGTAATGAATGAAATGGTTGGGTAAATCGGGAATAATCCTTCAGAAGTTTCTCCTTTGTATATTTGAACTTTTGGTGTTTGAAGGCTAATTTTCCCATAGTTGAGTTTTGCTTTTGCCGAAATCATTACTTTTTGGTGGAGTGGCAAGGTTTTGTCTATTCCTCTCGCATTAAACCAAACGCATTCTACTATTTGTTGTGATGTGTTTTCTCTAAATTGTGCTTTTACTAATTGAAAATTATTTCGTGTTTTTTCTTTATGAACCGATAAAAATTCTCCAATTAAAATATTGGTTTGGTCTGCTCGAATATTTGCAAAATCTGTAAAGTTTGATCTATCTTCATATTCTCGTGGGAAATATGAAAGTAAATCTTGAACAGTAACAATATTATTTTTTTGTAATTCTATATAATGTTTCTTTGCGATTGTTATGACTTTGTCCAATGGTGTAAGGAGTGTATTGTGCATAAAATAAGCGTGTTTTGTGTAATGAAAAATTATATTAAATTTTTAGTTTATCAAAGTGGTCAAATTAATATTAGCACTATTCTTTCTTAAAACAACTTTATCATTTTGTAATTTTTTTAATACTTTTATTGCTTCTGCTGTATTCATAGGAATATCAATATTTTCTTTAAATTCAGACTGTCTTTGTATTGATTTTTCCAACTCTTTATTAACAATTTCTCTAGTTTTTTGTGGAGTAGGTGCATCTTTTTCTATATCATACGCTGGAGTATTAATATTAAAAATTAACTTCTTTTCTAAAATATGAAATTTATGAGCTGAGTACTAAACTTTAACATATAATGCAAGGGTAAAAAATGTGTATTTGTTTTTATCGTTCAGATTATAATATAACACCTTGCAATTAAATACAACCTTTTATATAATAATCTGAAATATTATTTTTTTAAAACTTTCAAATATGCAAATCAAGCACACAAGCACACAAGCACACAAGCACACAAGACAATTGTAAATAAATTTTTTGAAAATAGGGTTATTTTTAATCTAAATACTCAGAAATTAAATGAATTTAGTACAAATAAACCGCAAGAATTACCACAACCATCACTAAAAAAAATAAGTAAACATGAAATTACACTAGAAAATCTGAAAAAGGAAAAGATAGAAATAAATAGAAATTTAGAAAAATTAAACAGAAAATTGAATGCAGAAAAAATACTAAAAAATACAAAAGAAATACATAATAATGAAGACGAAGATTTTGAAGATTACGTTTCTTCTTTTAATATACCTACATACGCAGACAAAGAGACAGATACCATTGATCTTTTGAAACTTCAGATAAAAAATGCAAATAAAGAATTAGAAGAATTAGGATATAAAATATCAAAAGAAATAAAAGAAGAAAAAATATCTAAAAAATATGAAAAACTTTTTGCAAATACCCATGCAATTGCTAGCAAATATAATCTAAAACTATCACCTCGTGGATTTGATGTAATAAATAATTCAATTTTTGTTGCAGAAACAAACAATAAAGATGGTTATACTGTTGCAAAAAAATTTAATACTTTTGGTTCTTTGTCTGCAAAACAAGTGAATACTGTTACTCTCGAAGAAGAGGGTGATGTATTAGTTATTACAATGCGTTATGATCAAGAAAAATATAAAATTAGAAAATTTTCAATAAAAACTGCGCCTAAAATTTCAGAAGAAGATAAACAATTTTTATTTAAAAATGATTATTTTGATTATAGTGGTTTTAAAATAAATAAGGTTGGAATTGAACCATTTTCAGAGAATAAAATTAAAATTATTTTATATTCAAAAAGTGGAGAAAAACAAATTATTATAAAAGATAAAAATTATGACCTCAAAGAATTAAGACATTTAACCTCAAATGAGAAAAATCAAAAATTAGAAAAATTACGACTATCTAAAGAAAAAAATATTATTACTATCTTGGAAAAAGACCATAAAAATACAGAAATTCTTAAAAAATTTAATATTCAAATATTAAATGGAAAATTATCGTTTATTAACCCCAATAAACATTTGGTAGCACTTTATAAAAACAACACTTACAAAAAAATCACTCTAAATAATATATTGAACAGTTTAGAAATAAAAAATAAAGAAATTTCACTATCAGAATCTGGTAATACATTAAGAATTAAATCTAATAATTTTGACCATACTTTTAAATTAATTGAAAATATTCCTAAAAAATATACAGAATTATACAAAAATTATAAAACTGAAATATTAAACAAAAATGTTAAGATATATGACAGAAAAACTGAAAAATATAATAAAATTACAGATGTGAAATTTTCACCTATTTCAGAGAAAGAATTAAAAATATCATTTGTATTAAACAATGGAGAAAAAATAAAGAAGAAAGTTTCTCTTGGTAAAACAATAGACATTAACTCATTAAATGCTACAATAGATGGAAAAGAAACGTTATTATTTACAAACGCTAAAAAACAAAAAAAAGTAGATAAAATATGGAAAGCCATTGATGGAGGAGAGATATATAGAAAATTAGTGTTTAGTACACATCCTTACAATAATCCACGGAGTAATATCACCATTGATATGTGGAGAGATGAAACATTAGTAAAAGAATTTGGAGAGTTACCAACCCGAGATAAACACAGTATAATATCATTACTGAAAATTCCAAATGACTGGGGTAATCCAATAAATGAAATGCAAGAATTATTAAAAAGTAAAAATTCTAAAAAAATGATGAAAATGCTTCGTGATACATTTATACGTTGCCCAAACGCATTAGAAGAGTATAAAAATATATTATTAAAATATGTAACGAACAATGTGGCAGGAAAAACTGTCCAAGGAATTGTAAATGGATTACCTGAAACTCTTACTATCGAAACTGCTAAATCGTTTAAAAAGGCTGCAGAAGGAGAACCTTGGAATGCATTAAAACTATGGTGGAAATATGGATAATTAAAAAATCACCTTACAACATTTTCTTCTCTTTCTATTGAACACCGAAAAAATACACCATATTGTCCAGAAGAAAATGGAAAGATTGAACGATTTCACGGAACTTTAAATACAAAAGCTATTTAATATTATTGGTATCCTTCAGATTCTATCGAAACATTAGAATATAAATTACAATTATTTTTACAATATTATAATTATCAAAAAAAACATAGAAGATTGGGCATGAATGGACTTACTCCTGTTCACAAATTACATTTACTCGCTTTTTATTCACACTATTTATCCTCTCAAAATGTAACCTTGACCCTGCAATACAATAAAATTTGCTAAAAAATTAAAATATAAGTTATAATATTTTTAGAACATATTATTTTTATATATAAAAAACATGACTTATTTATTAAACGGTGGAGACGATGAAGATACAGGAACATGTGGAGGTTGTGGATGCGGTTATACAGCATAATTATTATTTTTTAAAGAATTTTTGAGTTTTATGAATACTTTTGAACGAACGGAGACTCGAGCTGTTTTAAATGCTCGAGCAGATTTTTTAGCTAAAGTGTGGGCATATTTTGGACTTGCAATTGCAACTGCTGCAGTTGGAGCATATTTTGGAAAAGAAATTATTATGCTTACTCATTCATTTTATGTTCCTTATGGAATTTTTATGGTATTGATGTTTACTCAATCAATGTGGGCAAATAGTAAAACTTTTGCATTGCCAATGTTTTTAGTTTTTGCATTTTCGTCTGGAACAATTTTATATCCAACCTTGGCATTTGCTGCACAAACTGGACAAATATCAGCAGTAATTCAAGCTCTTGCAGCTTCTGCTGGTCTTTTCTTTGCTGCTGCAATTTTTGGATATACAACAAAGAAAGATTTATCTGGAATGGGACAATTTTTGTTTTTTACAATGATTGGAGTTTTTATTGCAGGGATTGTAAATATTTTTATTGGGAGTTCAATAATGTCTTTTATTATTTCTTGTATTTCTGTTGTGCTTTTTTCTGCATATACGGCTTACGATTTACAGGCAATTAAAAATGGTGCATATGATTCTGCAATAATGGCAGCAACTCATTTATATATTAATATTTTTGCATTGTTTAATAATTTGTTAAATATTTTTTTAGCAAGAGATTAGTATCATAACTAATATGATAACTAATATTTTTATATAAATTACATGTCTGAAAAAATAAAAAAACCAAAACGGTTTATTCCAAATATTAAAAAAGTTTCGCAAAATCCACAACCACTTGCTAATGGGCACCGCCTTTGTCCTGGTTGTAGTGAAAGTTTAATTTTAAAGCAAGCACTTTCAACTATTGATGTACCAGTAATTACAGCAAATGCAACTGGGTGTAGTGAAATTTGCTTTGGAGCGTATCCGTATACTTCATTTAAAACACCGTGGATTCATTCTCTTTTTGAAAATGCAGCATCTGTAATTTCTGGAATTGAGGCAATGCATACTGCAAAAATGAAAAGAGGAGAGCTGTCTGAAGAGCAAAAAAAAGTAAAATTTCTTGCAATTGGAGGAGATGGAGCAACATATGATATTGGATTTCAATGGCTTTCTGGAGCGTTAGAACGAGGTCACAATTTTGTATATATTTGCTTTGATAACGAAGGATATATGAATACTGGATATCAACGATCTGGTGCAACTCCAAAATATTCACATACTGCAACTTCTCCTGCAGGTTCTAAAATTAAAGGAAAACCTCAAAAGAAAAAAGCATTAACCGATATAATTGCTGCACATAATATTCCGTATGTTGCACAATGTAGTCCTTCAAATTTTGCAGATTTAATGAAAAAAGCACATAAAGCGTTTAACACAGATGGTCCAGCATTTTTAAATGTTATTTCTGCGTGTCCAACTAGCTGGAAAACTCGACCAGAAAAAGGGTTGGAAATTTTACAAACGGGTGTGGATAGTTGTTTTTGGCCTTTGTTTGAGGTTGATAATGGAGTATGGAAAGTGACATATAAGCCAAAAGAAAAACAACCTGTTACGCATTGGTTGCAAAATCAAGGACGATTTAAGCATCTTTTAAAAGAAGAAAATTCTCATCTTGTTGCAGAAATACAAGGGGATGTAGACAGAAATTGGGAAAAACTTTTAAGAATGGAGAAAGCTTTTGGAAAAAAATCTGAAAGTATTACGGGTGTAGATTTATAATTTTTATATATATTTATTTACAATTTTTAATAAAATCAAAAAGAAGTCGAACGTCTTTTCCTGTTGCAAAATTTGTTGTTTTATCAAAAGACGAATATGCAATATCAAAATGAGCCCATGGAGTTTCTGATTTTACGAAATTTTTTAAAAATAATGCTGCTTGAATTGTTCCAGCTTTAAATCCTGTGGCAGCATTTACAATATCGGCAATTTTAGATTCAATTAATTTTTCATATTTTTTATAAAGTGGAAGTCTCCAAATGGGTTCATCTGTATTTTTTGCTGATGTTTTCAGTTGTGAATATAAGTCATCTGTTGTTGCAAAAACTGCAGAAATATCTTCTCCAATGGCATATGCACAGGCTCCAGTAAGTGTTGCCATATCAATAAGAACTCGAGGTTGAAATGTTTGTTCGATATATACCATAGCGTCTCCTAATAATAACCGTCCTTCGGCATCTGTATTTGTTATTTCTACAGTTTTTCCGTTCATCATTGTTACTATATCATCTGGTTTGTAGGCTTTTTCAGAAATTAAATTTTCGGCAAGTGGAATAACAGCAACAATATTTTCAGTTATTTCACATTTTGCACATGTATATAATCCTCCTAATATAGTTGCAGCACCTCCCATATCTTTTTTCATTCCGGTCATGGCATTTGATGGTTTTAAAGAAAGTCCTCCGGTGTCATAGGTTACTCCTTTTCCAACAAGTCCAATTGGTTTTTTAGATTTTTCTGCATTTGTATATTCTATAATTAAAAATCGAGATTGATCTGGGCTGGCTTGTCCTACAGACAAAATTCCTCCAGCTCCTAATTTTTTTAAATCTTTTTCAAGGATAGAAGAGATTTTTATATTTTTTATATTTGAAAATAATTCTCGAGTTTTTTCTTCTATGTATGATGGAATTGCTATTGATGGAGGAGTATTTATAAGATCTTTTGTGAATTTCACTCCTTTGGTAAATGCTTTTCGCTCTATTATTTCTCTAGTTTCTATTATATCTTTAATATTTTGATTTTTTTGATTTTCTGATTTTTTTACAATAATATAAATATTTTTATTTAATTTTTCAGAATTATTGTTAGATTTATATTCATTAAATTCATATTCTCCAAGATGAATTCCGTCTAAAATACTAGAAATTAAAGTTTGTGAAAGTGTTTTTTCTTCAAAATTTATAGCAATATTTTCAGTATTTTTTGTACAATATTTTTTAGCAATTTTTATAATTTTTTCTGATTTTTCTCGAACATCAAGAGTGTCAAGTTTAGAAATATCTTCTGCAATATTAAGAAATAGACTTTTTTTATTTTCTGTAAAAATAGGAAATTCTGAAATTGTTATATTTTCTTGTTGTTTTATATCTTTTAGTTCTGAAATTTCTGAATTTTTAAATTCTGTAAGTGTTACAAATAAGGTATTTGTGTTATTTATATTTTTTATATTTTCTTCAGTGTTAGTAATATATGTAATCATAATTTGTGTAATAAAACAGTAGATATTTTTTATTTTTATCTTCTCAAAAAAAAGATTTATATAATAGATTTTTTTTGTTAAAATTAATATATCTACTTCAAAAATAAACATTGTAACACACAAGAAACTATGTATAACAAAATAATAAAATTTTCGAAAAATTTACTATCTGGTATTACCGTTAAAAATACTGTTAATTCTGAAAAAATAACGGATTTATTAGAAGAAAAGCAAGATACAAATATTCAAAATAAAAAATCTCAAAAAGCTTTAGAATTATATTTAGAATCTCAAAAACGTTCTAATGTTACAAATGTTGTTATTTCAGAAATCTCATTATTTAGTGCGTTAAAAATAATTGGTGTATTGATAGCAGTTTTTTTATTTTGGGAATTTGTAATGCAAATATCAGAAATTTTAACATCATTATTTTTTTCAATTTTTTTGGCATCTGTATTATACCCTCTTGTTGCATTTTTTGAACGAAAAAAAATCCCAGCAGTAGCATCAATTATATTAAGTTTTTTTGCAGTATTTTTATTTTTATTTTTACTTATTTCCAGTGTTTTACCTGCAGTAATAGACCAGTCTATAACATTTGGAAATTGGCTTTTGGAATATACAAAATTAATTTATAACGGAGATTTTTCTTCTTTACCAGCGTTTCTTTTGGATTTTGGTCCATGGTTGCAAGAAAAATTGCATAATTTAGATGAATATTTGCGAAAACTTGGTGGTGATGCTCAGGCTCAATCAGGTTTATTTCAATTTATAACAGAAAATATTTCTAAATTTAAACCATGGCAAGAAGGAATTGTTGAGGCCGTTATATCAATATTTTCTTCACTTTTTTCTTTCGTATTAATTGTGATTTTAACTTTTTTTCTTTTATTAGAGCGAAAAGAAACATCTCAATATATTTTTAGTTTTTTTTCAAAACAATTACAGGAATATATAAATTTAAAAGCAATTCAAATGCAGAAAAAAGTTTCTGGTTGGATTCATGGTCAAATGCTTTTATTTATTTTTGTTGGAGGGTTGACATGGGCATTTTTTGCAATGCTTGGAATTGAGTATGCTGTAACTATAGGTTTTATTGCAGGTGTAGCAGAATTTGTTCCATACTTTGGTCCTTTGGTAACTTTTTTAATTGGTATGCCTTTGGCGCTTGCAGAAAGTTGGGAATCTGCTTTTGCGGTTCTTATTTTCTTGGGAGCAATGCAATTTATTGAGGGAAATATTTTGGTTCCTCTTATTATGGGAAAATCTGTAGGGGTTACAGGAGTTGTTACGATTTTAGCACTTTTAGTGGGGTTTCAATTATTAGGTGTAGCAGGAGCTATAATTGCAATTCCAGTCATAGCAATAATTGGAATTTTTATGAATGATATTAAAAATTTGAAAAAATAATATAAATATGAATTATTGGTTAATAAAATCAGAGCCTAATGCGTATTCTTTATATGATTTAAAGCGTGATAAAGTGGAACATTGGGATGGTGTAAGAAATTATCAGGCGAGAAATTTCATGCGAGATAATATGAGAATAGGGGATTTGTGTTTATTTTATCATTCAAATTGTAAGCCTCCACATGTTGCAGGTGTGTGTAAAGTGGTAAAAGAATCGTATCCAGATTTTACTGCGTGGGATATTGATGATGAATGTCATTTTGATTCTCGATCAACTCCAGAAAAACCTTTGTGGTTTATGGTTGATGTAGAATTTAAAGAAGAATTTGCAAATATTGTTCCATTAAAAGATATGAAAGAAAATATAAAATTGGAAAATATGGTAACTCTTAGAAGAGGAAATCGTCTTTCTATTACTCCTTTGAGTTCTATTGAGTTTGATGAAATTTGTAAAATGGGTAAATAAATGTTATGATGTTTATATAATTATAAAAATATATGACTAAAAATAATACAAACAAAAATATAGTAATTCTTGGAAGTTTAACTCAGGATTTATTTGTGTATGCCAATGGAAATTCGGTAATTACTCAAAGTGATGAAAATGGAGAGAGTGAATTTTATGCAATTCCACATGGTGGAAAGCTTACAGCAAAATATCTAGAGAGACATATTGGAGGAGGAGGAGCAAATGTTGGTGTTTCTCTTCAGCGATTAGGTTTTCAATCTTATATTTTTGGAGCAAGAGGTAATGATGAAGTGGGAGAGTTTATTGAAAAAAAATTATTAGCAGAAAATATTAATACAAAAAATATTCAAGTTTTTCCAAATACGGAAAGTGGTTTTTCTGTTATTTTAAATTCTTATCAAGGTGAAAGAACTGTTATTTTTACATCTCAGGCAAATAAAAAATTTGATAAAATTTCTAAAAAAAATATAGAAGAAATTTTTCCAAAAGCAATTTATTTGTGTCATATTTCTTCAAATTCAGAAAATATTCTATTAGAATTATCAAAATATTTAGAAGAAGTAGAAGATGTTATATTCGCATGGAATCCTGGAAAAGAAAGACTAGAATTGGGATTAGAAAAAAATAAATTTTTATTGAAAAATTGTGATTTTTTATTTTTAAACAAAGAAGAGGCAGAGCTTTTGACTGGAATGAAAGCAAAAAATCCACATGAAACACATGGTGAAAAAACTCGAAATAATTTATATATTCTTCCTGATTATGTTTCGGATGTTTCAGAATTGTCAAAAAAAATCTTAGAAACTGGTGTTAAAACAGTTGTAATTACAGATGGAAGAAAAGGGGTTCAAGTCTTTACAAAAAATACTAAAGTTTATAAAGAGAGTCTTGGAGGAGAGCGTGTTGATACCTTAGGAGCTGGTGATAGTTTTGCATCTGCATTTACCGCTAGTATTCTTTTAGGAAAAAGCTTGGAAGAAGCGACTGAATATGCTAGAATAAATGCACAATCTGTAGTTGCTCATAGAGGAGCTCAGGATGGTTTACTTACAAGTGGTAAATTATATAAAAACATATAATCTTATAAATACAAAAAAATATGTCTCAAGAACAAAAATTATCAGACTTAAAAGAAATGATTTCGTCGATGGAACGAACTCTTTTTGCAGTACGTTCATTAATTGCAGAGCTTTCAGGGGAAGAGCCAGCCATGTCATCTCGAAATTTTATGAAAGCTCAATCTTCTGCAATGCCATCGGCAATTCGTGGAGATGAAGAAGGAAAAGTTATTATTGGCGCTTTTGATGGGCAAGGTATGACTGATGAAAGCGGGGAGAAATATCCAGTTCCTGTAAATTATGCTTCAAAATCAAAAATTGTAGTGGGAGACAAAATGAAACTTACTATTACTTCATCTGGTAAGTTTATATATAAGCAAATTGGTCCAGTAAATAGAATAAATGTTTTGGGACCTCTTACATGTGAAGATGGGCAATATAAGGTATTGTCTGGAGGAAAAGAATATTTAATTTTAACAGCATCAATTACTTTTCATAAAGCGATGATTGGTGATGAAATTAGTATTTTATTACCAGAGGGGGTTGATGCAAAATGGGGAGCATTGGATGCAGTTGTTCCAAAGGTTGGAGGTGATGATATTGAAAATTATGCATTTTAATAAATCCATAAATTGTTAAAAATAAAAAAGCCTGATTGTTAACAATCAGGCTTTTTTTATAAATTAAATTTTGCAGATTCCTCCAGGGCAAATTTGTCCATCTATTTTTTTTATAATTTTAAAATTTACTAATTTTTCATATATTTTACATCCAACGCAATATCCAAAAACAGACTCTAGTATCATGAAAATAATGCATAAAAGGCAAGCAATAATTGCAGGATTCATAGGAATTGCCATTGGTGAAAGAACAGGAAGAAGTAAGAAATTTGTATATAATTTTGTTAATGTTCCAATATCATTTAATGTTCCAGAAATTATTAAAACACAAAAAAGAACAAAACTTGAAAGAAATAATCCAATACTCCATGCAAACCTTTTTTGTACTGCACCAACCCAATATGTATTATTTTTTACAAATGGTTTTGCAATAAATCCAAAAATTGAACACTGAGGAGAAATAAGTGTTTTAAGTAAAAAATCTGTCCAAATAAGCGCTAGTGTAAATACTGAAAATGTAAAATTTGCAAAAAATACAATAGATATAAATGAATATATTCCAAGCATCAAGCTTATTCCTGTGGCTAATCTAATTTCTGTTTCGTTTACGAATCCATATTTATCATTTTCATTTCCAAGGTTTTTAATATATTTTCCGTACATAATGTGTTTTTTTTAATTATAATTTTTTAAGATTTTTTTTCGACTGTATACAAACTTTCAATATCTATATTTCCAAGAGCTTTTCTCATAGAGTCAAAAATATGTGGATTTTTTTCTTCGAGATTTTTTAATAATTCTTTTGTTTCGTATCGAGCATGTGGCATTTTGGCATTTGGCATAATCATTCCTGGGCACATTTCATCTTTAACAGCTGGAATATTGTTTTCTTTAGCTGTTTTATCAATAAGATTTTCTCGAACATAAGCAAGTGGTCGAATCATAATATCTCCACTTTCTGTTGTGTATTTTGGTGGCATAGATCTAATAATTCCATTATACATCATGCTCATAAAAATGCTTTCTACTGCATCATCTAAGTGATGTCCTAGTGCAATTTTATTACATTTATATTGCTTTGCCGCTCCTGAGAGATTTCCTCTTCGCATTCGTGAAAAAAAACTGCAAAACGAAGAACCTTCATTCATTTTTGTTTTTGCTAAATCAAAAACTTCTGTTTCAAAAAATTCATGAGGAATATCATATGCATCAAAATGTGCTTTTTGTGCAGAAAAATTCTCTCCCATTCCATATAAAATTGTGACCGCTTGAAATGTAAATTTTACAGGAGAGTGTTTTTGTAAATGTTTAAAAACATGAGCTAAAAGAGTAGAATCTTTTCCTCCACTTAATCCGAGTAAGATATGATCACCTTCTTCTATCATATTAAAATTTTCTATGGCTTTTCCTACTTGTTTTAATATTTTTTGTGGAATTTTAATTTTTTCTATTTCTTCCGGCATTTTTTTATTATTTAAAAAATATTTTTACAGTTTATGTTGTTTTATTATACAAATGTATATCTTGTTGAGGAAATGGAAATGATACTCCGGCCTTATCAAATTCTTTTTTAATAGTTTCTGTAAAGTCAAATTTTACATCCCAATAGTCATCGCCTTGAACCCAAACTCGAAATGCTAAATCTACAGAACTTGCTCCCAATTCACTTACGGCAATAAGTGTTTCTTTTTTATTTATAATTCTAGAATCTGAATCTGCAATTTTTTGTAAAACTTCTTTTGCAGTATCAATGCTGTCATCGTACCCAATTCCAACTGTAAAATCGACTCGTCGTTTTCCTAATGCTGAAAAATTTACCATAGAAGACGAAGAGCATTCTGCATTTGGAATAATTATTTTTTTATTATCAGGTGTTGTTAAAATAGTATTGAAAATTTGAATTTCTGCAACTGTTCCTGAGTATCCAGAAAGTTCTACATAGTCTCCAACTTTAAATGGACGAAATGCTAAAAGCATTGCTCCTCCTGCAAAATTTTGTAATGTTCCAGAAAGGGCCATACCAATTGCTAAACCGGCAGCTCCTAATATAGCAACAAATGAAGTTGTTGGAATTCCAATATATGTAACAAGCGATAAAACAAGTAATACTTTTAATATATTTGCAACAATACTGGTTAAAAATCCTGTAAGAGTTTTATCAAATTTTTGTTTATTTAATAATGTTTTTAAGATATTTGTAATTTTTATAATTGCTTGAAATCCAAAATACAACCCTGCAATAAAAATAAGTAATTTTGTAAATCCTCCAATGATGACTGGGAGATATTCTGCAAGATTAATTGATGATAAAAAACTTGTATCAATTGGTAAATCTTGAGTGATTGAATCTATAATTTGGTCTTGCATATTAATATAATAAAATTTCTAAAGTCTGAATATTCTTAATATAATATATTACATTAAGAATGTAATGTGAAGTTAATTTTTTTTATCCACCAAGTAGTGCAGCAAGTGGATCAACTTCTGTTGAACTGCTGGTGTTTGCTGTTGGAGCAGGTGTATTTGTTGCTGTTGTTGTTGGAGTTGATGTTGGTGTATCTGTTGGTGTAGGAGCGGCTGTGTTTGTAGCTGTGCTTGTTGGGTATGGTGTGGCTGTAACACTTGTTGAATATGTAGGAATTGGAGTTTGTATTCCACTTGATGAATTGTGAGTATTTGATGTTGGAGTAGGAGTTGAGCCATTTATTGCAGTAGCATGAGGTGTTGGTGTAGATAGTGGGTTGGGTGTTGTAGAAAAAGTAGGTGTAGGCGTTGCGGAATATTGAACAATATTATTTACTTGTGTGTTTTGATTTGTTCCAGCAATTCCAGTGTCATTATTTGATGTATTTGTTGTTCCTGAATAATTATTTGGATTGTTAGCATTATGAGTATAATTAGAATTATTGCTATTTTCTAAGTCCGACATAACTTCGCCATATTGTGCAGAAAATAAAGTAAAATCTTTAAAATCTACTTTTCCATCTCCATCAAAATCTCCAGAATCTACTTCGTCATATGTTTTTCCATATACTGCAGCAAATAAAGTAAAATCGGCAAAGTCTACTTTTTTGTCATTGTTAAAATCTGCAGTTCCATATAAATTTCCCAAATTTTCACCAAGAGGTGCAGAAAATGCATCAAATTGAATAAGTTTTCTTCGTTTTATTTTATTTTCATAAATAGATGAAATATTTTTATAATATAGGTTATATTTACTACCAGCTTTTTGTGTTTTTGTTGTTATTTCTATGCTGGTATTATTTTTTAGTTTTAAATCTAAAACTTCAAGTTTTGTTTTTGTTCCTGCTTTTAATATAAAAATATTATCTGTATTTAAAATTGATGAAGCCGAAAGTGGAAGAGAAAATTCTAGTATTATTTTTTCTGGTGAAGATGTAGAAATATTTGTAAGTTTGAAATTTGGACGTTCTTTGTCTGCTGGTTTAAAATATCCACTAAAATTAAAAATTCTATCAGTAAATGATTTATAGATAAGTCCTATTTTTTGTGCATTTACATTTAATGCATAATTTTTTTTCGCTTCTTGTGCTTCTGTTTTTATGGTTACTAATTTTCCATCTGGGCTTGATGTTACACTATAAATATCTAATGTTTTAGTTTTATCTTGTGCATCTGTAATTTGAAACAATTCTGCTTTTAATTGAGATGGTTTAATTGGCTTTTTAAATAAAATTTGGATTTCATTATTTTTTACGGCCTGAACAACAGATATTTCATTTGTTCCGTCTTGTAATATTGTTTCTGCAGTTCTTACTGGTACAGATAATTTACCAGTACTGCTATTTTTATTTTTATCTATAGCCGTTACTTCTAAAATATAATCTTCATCTCGTGCTTTTGTTGTTTTTGGAATTATTAAATCTGAAATATAATACCATTGCCCTTTATTTTCTTTCATGATTGGAGTCATGCAAAGTAAGGTTCGTGTAGAAATACATTGTTCTTTTCCGTTTATATCTTTTGAAGATGTTCCTTTTGGGAGTTCTGACCCTTTAAATAAAGCAGTATTTCCTAGTTTTAAAATAACATGAGAAATATCGTCATCTACATCTTGGATAAAAACATATGCAGAAAATTTTGTTTCACCATCTGAAATAGCTTCAACTGGAGTTATATAATTTTTATCAGATAAAACTTGTGGAGGTCGTCCATTATCTGCATTTCTATCAATTTCTAATCTTATTCTTTGAATAAATTGATTTCCTTCTTTGTCTGTTGCTGTAATTTCTAATTCTGTATTTCCAACTGAAATAGCCATTGGTAAAATAAGTGAATCTGATGAATACCACTGTGAACGCCCTTCTATAGCACCACCGTTTAATGTAAGAGGTGGAAGTCCTAAGTTTGACATATTTACAGAAACGCTAGTGATATTGTCGGCACCTTGTGGGTCTGTAACTTTTGTGTGAATTTGAAAAGTAGATTTTCCGTCTTTTACTAAATGATTTGATGGCGTGATATATGTATCATCAGTTGTCATATTTGGTCCTTGGTTGCTACTTCTAGAAATAGTAATAGTTTTGGTTTTTTCTGTTTCTTCACCTTGTGCATCAATAGCCGTAAGTTTTATTTGATATGAACCATCGGATACAGATTCTGGAATAGTTATAGGATTTTCATTTTCAAAAAATCGAGTTTTACTACTTTCTTGACCAGTATTTAATGCTTTCAAAAAAATTGTATTAAGTTGAATTGGTGATAAATCTACAGCGACTGTAGTAATATCATCGCCTCCGTCTTCATCTTTAATTTTTGCCATAATTAAAACAGGATGGCTTGAATCTGCTGGATTTATAATTTCTGGTGTAATATTAAATTCTGAAATTACAGGGGGAATAGATGCTGTAGAATCTCGAGATACAAGAATAGTTACAAATCCTTTTGCGTGAATTCCAGATTTATTTTGTGCAACAATTGGAATTTTGTATGGAGTTGTTGATGTTGCAACAGTTTCTGGAACAGTTACATTTTCCAGTACATAAATTTGTTGTCCGTTTTCAATTTCTCCTTTTCCAAGTTCTGTAACAGCGGGGCCGTCAATTACTCTCAAATCTGCAGTTACTTTTTCTAAATCTGCAAGTCCTCTTGAATCGTCTACATATACATATAAATTTGTAGTTTGATTTCCATTATTTTTTACTTTTTTGGGTGATGCATAACTTTTTTCAGATAAAACTACAATTTCATCTTTTTTAATATCTTCTACTATAAATGCAGATTTTTTAGTCATATTTTTTGAAATACCTCCATCTGTCCATTTTAGTTCTATGTCATATACTTGTTTTAAGATATTTTTAGGAATTTTAAATGTAACAGATGTTTCTGTTGTATTAATTTTCTCTAAATTATAAGTTCCTGCATATGCCTGTAAATCTTCTGGGATATTTTCTCCAGATAAAATAATTTCTTCAGTTGCGCCAATTACTACTCTGTATGGAGATATATTGCTGATAGTAAATACTTTTGGTGCATCGGCAGCGGTATAAATAACTGTATTTTTTCCTCCTAAAAATAAATGAGTGGGTGTTTCAAAATATTTTGGATTAAGAGATAAAACATATCGTTCTTGAGGTGTTTGTAATGATGTTTTTAAAATATATATTTTTGGATTTGTTGTGTCTTGTTCTACTGAATAAATTTCAATATTTTGATGAGAATTTTGAATTTCAAAATAAATATTTTTCATGCTTTCTTTGTTTGGTTTTTTTGTAAATTCAATGCTGATAGTTTCATTGTCTATAGCAACTACTCCATTTTTTGCAATTCCAAATTCTCTATCATATTTTTTAGTGGTATTGTTTAACGCAAATTTTAACTGATTAAAGTTTGTTATATTTTTTTCAGGATCTTCTAATGTTCCTTTTTTTATCATTACAACATATTCTTCTGTTGGTTCTAATTTAAGATTTGTAAATGTTATAGTTTTTTTGTCAGAAGAAATTTCTAGTTTTGTATTTTCGTCAATAATATTTTTTTTATTTTCGCATCCTGTTTCATCGCAAATTTTACATGCTTCAAGATTTGTAAATTTAAAAATTTCAAAATGATTTAAATCAATACTGTCTTCGTTTAAGGTATTAAAAAAATTTAGCTGAATAGTGTCATTGTTTAATCGTAATGCTTCTTTCATTTCTGGTCCTTTTTCTGCAATATTTTCTGGATAAATAAAAATATCGGTAAGAAATCCCATTAAAGGTTTTCCACTTTTACTTTCTATATAATGAACTCTAAAAGGATCTGGATTGTGTAAATCTTCAATTTTAAATGAATCATCAAATGTAACGATGATAGTTTTTTTATCACTCCCTATTGTAAATTTTTCAATACCTAATGTTTGAGATTGAAAATCTTTGAGTTGTACAGAGTTTTCATCTATTTCTTCTGAGAAAGTTAATTTTACAATATCTTTTTCAGAATTGATAATTTCACTTTTTACTATTTGGAAAATAGGTGATTTGTCTTTTGCTACATAAAAAGATATAGGATTTATTTCAGATTCTATATTTTCTCCTTTTTTCCCTAGTGTTTTATTTACAAATTTTAATTCATATTTTTCTCCTCCAATTAAATCTAGTCTTTTAAATGTAATATTTTCTTTATCTATATGTACTGTAGAAAATTCATTTTTTGCTTCTGGTTTAAATGTAAAGTCTGCAAGTGTAATATCTTCTTTTAATAAATTGTTAAAAGATATTGAAAGTTCTCCTGTTTCGCTTACTAAAAAATTATTGATTTTTAGCTCAGAAAAATCATGAATTAATGAAATTTTTCCATTTTCTGTTTTTGCAATTTTTTCTTGCATATCCGCTCCAATAATTTTCATATTGTTTAATTTTAGCTCAATATCTTGAACTTCTGCGGTAATATTTTCTTTTATACTAAAAGAAAGAAATAAGAAATCTTTTTCTGCAGATATATCAATACTGTCTCCTCCGGTAGCCCCAACAACAGTTATTTTTCCATCAATATTTGTATTTTCTTGTACAAAAAAGTTTTTTCCATCTAGAGCTCCTGTTTTTGTAGAAATTCCTTCAAATTGCAATGCGTTGTGTGGGTATTCAATATCAAATGAAAATCCTAAAAGAGAATTAATTTTTAAATGAGTTTTTAAAACAATTTCTCCAGTTTGTCCTGCTTTGCTTTTATATGAATTAGGAATATAAAAAACAGTATCGGGTGAGAGCTGTGTAGAATTTTCAGTTGTTTTAAAAATATCCGCTTTTAAAAAATGAGAATTTGATAAAAATGATAAACTTGATAAGTTTGAAAAAATATAGCTAAAGCCTATGGTTATAGCTATTATTAATCCTAAAAAAATAAGTTTTTTGGTATTTGTAATTGTTTTCATCGTCATGAAATAAATTTTTATATATGATTTCTGTAAATTATGTATTGTAATAATTCAGATAAGTGTATCATATATAAATATTAATTTCAAAGGTTAAAATTTATTTCGGACTTGCCACCTCAACATGATTCCCTTGTTGTTTAATAGCATATAATCCCTTTTTTAATAATTCTGATTTTACATCTTTTGACATTGTTAAAGATGCAAGACCTCCATAAATTGTATAATCTTTGTAAATTGGGAACAGTTTTTTGAAATTTTCTACTTTTTTTTCTAGTGCATTTACATCTTCGGGATGAGCTTTTACTTTCACTTCTATTACCGCTATTGCGTTTCCGTTGGTCATTATTATGTCGTATTCTTCTTCTATTCCATCTCGTTCTTTTTCCCAATTTCTTCCTATATCGTCATAATGTAAAGCTCCAAGGGTTCGTGTT
>CAZDZQ010000028.1:0-3406 GCA_964509985.1 uncultured Candidatus Peribacteria bacterium | reverse complement strand
CTTGGACATGCAGTTCAAAATGGAGAAATTAACTGGAAATGGGATGGTCTTTCAAAAACATATAAATTTGAAGGTCATGAAGATGATGCAAAACTATGGTATTGTTATTTTAAAGAAGACTCACCATTTTTTAAAGAATTCCTCAGTACAGAAAAAATCTCTGTTCCATTTGAAGACATTACAACTGTTTCATTTAAAGAAATTCTTCCTGTTCCTGCTCCAGATGGTGGATTTGAACGGCCTGAATCAGAAATGAGTAAATTTAATTTTACAGACCATTCAGATATAACAAAATTTACTAATTTAAAATCTTTTGAGGATGGAATGCTTGCAAATATTACAACTAAATTTGCAAAAGAAGGATCTAAATTTGATTCATTTAAAAAGTTTGCTCAATTTGATACAGATTTAGTTTCTCCAAAATTAGGATCTCTTAATTTTTGGGATGAAATTGAAAAACAAAAAACAGAAATTCAAAAAGTAACAAAGATTACTCCAGAATCAAATGCCCAAACAGCAGTTTCTCTTGGAGAAATTGAAATTGATACAACAAAAGAATTTTCAGTTGCAAATCTTGAACAAGAATTAAAAGAAAAAGTTAAATTTGAAAAAGTTACAGATTCAGCAACAGGACGAGAAAAAGTTTTGATTAAACTTTCTGAACAAGCTCAAAATAACAATACAGATGTTCAATCATACATTGAATCTATCAAATTAAAAGAAGTTGGAGATGAACTTGCGTCTCTTGTAGATGAAAATGCAGAACATGGAAAAGTTGAAGGATCAACTGCTACTTTTGAAATTGTTGCTATTGTTGCAGACAATGTACCAGCAGGAACACAATACCAAGCTGTAATTTCAGGAGATCTTTTATCAGATGTTTTAAATGAAAATGGACAAGCTATTTCAAATCCAGTAACTGATCCAATTTATTCTGAAATTATTGAAATTGATGGAGCATCAGCACCAACTTGTTCAGGAACAGCAACTCCAGTTTGTGGAATTGAATCTGCTCAAGAAGCAATTGATGCAAATCATTCAACTCAAGAATTAAAATCATACGCTGACAAATGTGAATTTGAAGCAGCTGGAGCTAAATTCTTTGATGAAGGAACTTGTGATTCTAAAGATCAAGAAGAATATGCTGAAGATGTTGCTGAATACACAGCACTATAATCTTCTAAATAAATAATTTATTTTTTGGTTAGATAAAGTTATTACAAAAAAAAACAGACGTAGAAATACGTCTGTTTTTTATTTTTTAGATTATTAATTTTTAAAAAAAGATGCTTTAATCTCTGTTGTAAAAAAATTGGTAAAATATAAAATCCCACCAAATATTACCCCAGATGTTATCATAAAAAATAAAACACTAAAATATTTACCTATAGTAAACAACATAATATCTTTTAAAAAAAATATAAAAACCCCCATGCTTACCCCTGCAAAAATTATTTTTAATATATACTTATATTTCAGTGGAAATTTTTGAATATTTTGCAAATGATACAATAATAATCCTGATAAAATAATTTCTGTGATAAGCGTAGAAATAGCCGAACCCTTTAGTCCAATTTCTGGAATAAGAAAAAAATTTAAAATTAATCCAATAATTACAATTATAATATTAGAATATAAAACTTTTTTTTGATTATTAAGTGCGATTAGTACAAATGATGAAAAAATATTGATATATGCAAAAAATAATGCAAATGCTAAAAAGAAAAATGCTGTATCGGATCCATTTGTTATTTTAGTTGCTAATAAATGTTCAGAGGCTAGCATGCCAGAAAGCGGAGTTGCTAGTAATACACCTCCTATTGTTATAGGAAGTGCCATTATTATCATAAATAAAAGAGAGTAAAATAAAGTGTTTTGTTTATTTTCTAAATTATTGTTATTTTTACTTTCTTGATTTAAGACCCTTGTTAAATAAGGAAGTAATGAATTCATGAAAAATATTGGAAAATATAATAACACTTCCATCATTCTTAATGCTACTAAATATTTTGCAGATTCTAAATCTCCACAAAATTGTGAATTACAAACTTCTATTCCATTTATTTTTTCACTTCGAGGTAATAACCAGCCTAAAAATAAAAATCCCATTCTAAAATAAAATGTAGTAAGAAACATAGAAATCCCAAAAGGGAGAGCTTCTAAAAATAATTTTTTTAATTTTAGTATTTCTGATGATTTTAATGATGTTATATCTTTAAAATTAATTTTTAATTTTATTTCTTTCTCAGAAAAATAATATGTTACTCCCATTATAATAAAACTTCCTAGTAGCCCTAAAAATAAAATCCAAAAAAACGGTGCATTTCCTCCCGAATGAATATTATTTACAATAGGGTAAAAGTATTGAGTAATAAGTAATACTCCTAAAAAAGTGAAAATTTTTCCAGAAATTAATGCATATGCATAATGTTGCATTTTAAGAGCATATTGTAAAACAACAGAAACGGTACCACTCATTAAAATAAAAAATGTTCCAATTGCTGCTATAAAAACACCAGCAGGAATATTTGTTGAAAAATATACTGGAATACAAAAGGCAATTCCTATCGCAAAAATCATAGAAATTGCAGTGATAATAATTCGCAAAAGACTTCCTCTTGCATAAAGTTGTTGAGAATTATTTTTTGGTTTAGACATTTCTCTTAGTATTAATGTATAAATCCCCATATCTGCAACTGCTCCAAAAAGTGCTAAATACTCATAGATAGTTCCATAATCTCCAAATTCACTTATTGAAAAATATCGAGATAAAATATTTACGGTTGCAAGAGCTATAATTGCGGTAATAAGTTTTCCTGCAATTTGAACAACCGTATTTGTTAGAATTTTTTTAGCAGTAGACATGAATCAGTTTTGTATAAATTATTATATTAACGTGTTTATTTCAGTCTCTGTTAAACCTGTAGAAAGTATGATTGTAGGAATTTCAATATTTTTAGATAATAAATTTTTTGCTATTTCTAATGCTTTCTTTTTTTCACCTTCTTTTATACCTTTCTCTATACCTTTTTCTATACCTAATTTCTCACCTTTTTCTATACCTAATTTCTCACCTTTTTCTAATCCCATTTGTTCGCCTCTTTCTAGGGCTGATTCTAGGATATGTTTATCTGACCATTTTTTATGGCTGATTTTTTCATAGACATTTAATTCTCCGCTGGTCCATGTTACCTGATTTGCAATTTCAAAAGCGTCTATAAAATCTTCTTGGTCAAATTCTGATGGAATTATTTCGAGATTATTTGCGTGTTTCATAAAATAAATCCATTTATCCGTGATGCTTGCAAGTTCAGAAAGTTCTTTTTTAAATTTTGGAAGTTCTATAAATGTAAATTCAAAATCTTTTAAATAATGAGTTCTCAGATTTTTTTCTAAAATTAAATGA
>CAZDZQ010000027.1:0-62462 GCA_964509985.1 uncultured Candidatus Peribacteria bacterium | reverse complement strand
CATCAATAACAGTTTGTATTTCTGCTGGGGTTGGGTTAGCTGGGTCTGCGTATGTTCCATTTGCTAATGCAGTTGAATAATCTGTTCCATCTACTGCTCCAGTTACTCCATTGATTGCATTGATTTGTGCTGCTGTTGCTGGTGTGTTGTTATCATTGCCTGCGATATCTTCAACAACTTCTATCAGCGAACTATCATCCTGAATAGTATAAACAACCGTATTTGCGATTGCACTATCACCATTAACATCACCTATAAAGAATGTTGCTCCTGCTGGTTTAGAAAGTGTAAACTCAATGGTTTCATCTCCTTCTATACTGACATCTGATAGAACCGTTAATCCTGCAATGGCTACACCTGTTGCCTCAGTACCATCATAGATTCCCACAGGAATAGTCACACTCGTAGGAGAGGTAAAAGTATAGTCTGTCCCTACTGTTGCAGTTCCTGCTGTAGCACTTACATTTACAGTAAATGGAGTAACGACTTCTCCTTTAACCAAGATTTTAGGAGCATTTAATGTTCCACCTTCACTACCTGTTGTAGCTGCACCAAATTCAACAAAAGCAGGTGCAAGAGCAGCCAATTTAAACTTTATAGCCTTAGAATATACATTCTCAGGAATCACATCAAAATCAATATCTATTGACCATAAACTAGGATTATTAGCATCTTGTGTCAATACTCTAGGAGTATCTTCAGTAGTAACATCTGCATTTTCATCTATACGAATATAATATTTATCTCCATTACGAAGAGCTGGGATATCATAATCAGCATCATCTACATCAAATTGAAGATGTACAGTACCTACTGTTCCTGTAACCTGAGCAAACCAAGTAGTATCAGTTGTATCATAGCCCCCTATTATATTCCAAGATGGAGTAGCTGAAAGATTCGGAGATGAAACAGTCAAAAAAGAACCGTCTGCTAAAGAGCTATGTGTTCCATTTGCTCCTGTGAAATCTCCATCTGTTGACAAGGTCAAAATGGCTTTATCATTGACAGATTTTGATATCTGTTGGTCAAGTCCTGAAGCACTGTCTTTTCCTATACCAAAAACTTGATCATCACTAATATATGTACTTGCATCCCAAATCTTTGTACCATCACTTGCCAAGTAATCTATGGGGGTTGTTTGATCCAGAGTTATACCGTATTTAAGGGCGAGATAACTCATTACTCTCTGCTCTTCCGTGGAAGAAACTGATTGTGTATATACAATCACTTCCGGAATAAATCCATCAAATGCACGGTTGCTGAAATCTTCTTTTGATTGCCAACCAATAGTAACCGGTCCACCCTGTTGAATATGTGTTGTATTTTGATTTATAGCACTATCGGCAAGAGTTGCAGCAGTAGTACCAGTGTGCATTTCTTTTCCATTTATGATAAATCGTTGCCCTGTGCCAAAAGTAGATTGCATACCAACTAGAAGCGGAGAACTACCATAACTATGTGTTTGATTAAATACACCATTTCCGGAAGTATAGTAGCCGAATTGCTGACTAGTTAATATCATCCCATATCCATTTGGTGCAACCTCTCCAAAGTCAATAACAAAATCAAGGTCGTTATTGGTTGCACGCGATATCGCTACGGAATACATTGACAAACCATCTGTGTTTGCACTATCGGCAAATATATAATTACTCCCCAAATCAACTGCATTTTTAACCCCGTCAAATTCAACAGTTGGATTAAAGTTTAGTAGATTACTAGTAGTATGGTATGTCGGACTGGTTTGTCCGGTACTGCCACCATTAGTTGCATTAAAACCAGATACTGACTGGTCTTCCCATGTAGTTACGCTTGCACCATCTGTATCTGAAATACCAGTATTTGCCTTGAGCCAAAGGGCAAGATTTGTGCTGACTCCACCAGGAGATCTTAAAACACTACAATCTTGTGGAGAAACAGTTGCAACAGAAGATTCATTTGATAAATTCCCCGTTTCTGCAACTTTTACATCAAAACTATCAGTACTTGTATTATTTGTAAGTGTCACTGTAATTGGTGAGCTTGATTGATTACTGGCAATAGTACTGCTATCACTTACTTTAATTAAATCAACATTTGATTCTCCTGCATCAGCATTCCAATACACATTATATACATAATCTGCTCCATTACAGGCTCCATCTACATTTGTAATTTCTGTATTATTTGTATTATTATCAACAATAAAAAGTGATGCACCACAAGTATAAAAAGTAATTTCTCCATTTTCTACTGTTACCTTCGCATTTTCATCTGATGAAATACCATTTGTACACGTTGCAGTTGGATTATTCGTAAGTCCATTTGTAGAAATTTCTTCTCCTGCATGTTGTACTTTCATTTCAAAAGTTGTTCCGTTTTCTAGTGAAACAGGAATAACCATTTTTACAGGTTTATTAAACACTAAATGTTGACCAGGGATACCAAATTCTACTTCAACATCACTTCCTTCAATTTGTTTTGCAGTTCCTTCTACCATTTCAATTCCTAAAGAAGCGATATTTAAAGGATTTCCATTTACTTCTTGAATTTCTAATCCATCTGATAAAATTGCTTTTATTCCTCCTTCCGTTGGTTCAAAAATAAATTCTTGTTTTAAAAGACCAAAAATAGGTTGTCCTGCTTCATTCATCGTTTGTTCAACAAGTCCTTGTTGTACATATTGTGCAAGTTCCAAAGCTGATCGAACTGCAATTGGATTATGCTGCTCAGCATCAAAATCTTGTTTTGTATTTTTTTGTGTTTTAGCAATTTCAGATGCACAATCTTCTGATACATTCTCTATTCCATTTGTTGCAATATCGAGCAAACATTCGTTTGATACAATTGTTTTTTCATCTACACTTGATGTATCAATAATTGAAATACCATCATATGTTGGTTCTGGTGTTGCTGATTGAGTTTCTACAACTTCATCAGTTACTTCTTCAGATTCTGATGATTGAGTTTCTACAACTTCATCAGTTACTTCTTCAGATTCTGCTGATTGAGTTTCTACAACTTCATCAGTTATTTCTTCTGATTCTGATGATTGAGTTTCTGCAACTTCATCAGTTATTTCTTCTGATTCTGATGATTGAGTTTCTGCAATTTCATCAGTTATTTCTTCAGATTCTGATGATTGAGTTTCTACAACTTCATCAGTTATTTCTTCAGATTCTGATATTTCAGAATTTTCTTGACTTTCAGATCCTTCATTGATATCTTGCGACTCGTCTTGGGGCTGATAATTATTTTCAAATGTTTTCTGGTTAGAGTCATTTGTACTATTGCTTTCCCCTGAGATAACCTTTTCTAATGTTTCTTGATCTGGAATAATTATCGGAATATTTTCTTCAAATTCTAAAACTTCCTCTGCCGCTAAAACAGTTGGAGAAATTCCAGAAAAAAATATCAAAAAAGTAAGACTTAAAGTAAAAGTCTTGTGTAAGAGCACAGAAATATTGGTATATTTCATAAAAAAAGTGGTTAGAGTTTTTATATATGTATATATGTATATGAATGCTTATTTCATTAAAAAGCATTCCTTTTAATATATCATATGCTAAAAGGAAAAACAAGTAAATAATTTGGGGAATTCATGACATTCTCTAATTTTTAAACATCCTGAGTTGTTTCCTGTTAGACTCTATCTTCTACAATCACTCGGTCAAAACTGGATAAAACAAAACATTTCTTTCTGCTTTACGCTCTTTTTTCAATTCTGTAATAGTTTTTTTTGAAAAAATACAAGAAATATAGTAATATATAAATACTATTAAAAATTATTTTAAAATAAAATTATGTTAAGATTTGTAGACCCAAAAAATGATGTAGCGTTTAAAAAAGTGTTTGCAGACAAAAAACATAAACATATCTTAATACATTTTTTAAACTCAGTACTTGATTTAGAAAGCCCAATAAAAGAAATAACGATAGTAAAAAGTGATCAAGTTCCAGTGATAGAAATTTTAAAAGAAACAAGTTTAGACCTCAAAGCAGTAGACGAAAAAGGACGAGAATTTGTAATAGAAATGCAAGTAGAAGACCAAAAAGATTTTCAAAATAGGTCACTATATTACGCAGCAAAAAGCTATGCTCATCAATTAAAAAAGGCAGAATATTATAAAGAATTAAAGCCCGTAATATTTTTAGGAATTTTAAATTTTAATCTTTTTGATGGAGACGAATTTTTAACAAATCACTACATAATAAACCAACAAACAGGGAATAGAGATATAAAAGATATGGAACTAAATTTTATAGAACTACCAAAATTTCATAAAAAAGAAGAAGAGTGTAAAAGTTTAGCAGATAAATGGATATATTTCATAAAAAACGCTGAAGATTTACGAGTAATCCCAGAGAATGTAAAAGTAGAAGAAATAAAACTAGCCTATGAAACAGTAGAACAATTTGGCTGGTCAGAAGAAGAACTTTCTCTATACGAAGCAAGAAGCCGATTTGTAGCATCACAAATGGACGCCCTAGAAACAGCAATCTTTAAAGGCTTAAAAAAAGGTGAAGAAATTGGTATTAAGAAAGGATTAGAGAAGGGGATTGAAAAAGGGATTGAAAAAGGAAAAAAAGAAGAAAAATTAGAAATAGCTAAAAAATTAATTTCTCAAGGAGTAGACAATTCTATTATTTCTCTATCTACAGGATTAACAGAAAAAGAAATAGATGAGTTCAGAAATTTCTGAAGTTCCTGTTTTTTTAAAGCAATTATTAAAACTATATGAGTACAAATAAAAGAACTATAATCTTTCTTATTTGGAGTAAACGAACAATTATGAAATGCTTGTAATAATTCTTCATGTAAAGTTGCCATTTTCATTATTTTAAAATATATATAAAAAGAGCCTAGAAAAACCTAGACTCTTTTTTAAAAAAATATTTGCAACAATTAAGACTTTTTACAAATTTTCCTCAAAACTCAAAACTCAAATAGAGTTTATGAACAGCTAGCGTACACAGCGAACATTCCTCGTACTAGTGTTAGTGTTGTAATCCCAACTACCATCGCTAGGTTTGAAAACATACCAAGACGTATTATCAGCCTCATAGCTGTCTCTTGTCCATAGATAAGTACTATCATTTACAATACCCCAAGATGTATCTTTTAATCCAGTTCTTGCATAGGTAATTTCATCAAAAGTCGGCATTCCCCAGTCATCAAATCCACCTTCAGATAACTCTGAACAATAATATAAAGCCTCTCCCCAGTTTACACTAGTTTTCAGATTTGATACATTTGAAACAGCACCTGGCGAAGCCGTAGTGCTTCCTGCTGCACTCACCATTCCGTTTACTTGTTCTAATGTTACCGCATCTGTATTGGCTGTGGCAGGTGCCAGTGCAGTAATTTTATGATTGTTTAAATTTACATCTTGTGTAGCTGTGTGGTTTCCCAAATCATCTTTTGCATTTGCAGAAGATGTAGTGATAGCAGTATCCACTTCTGTTTTAGAATATGAATCAGAAACGGTTCTATAATCTGCCAAAAACCCTTTATTTACCAAATCTGTATCAGTCGATGGAACTGTTCCATTTGTTCGACCATCAAGAGTGGTAAGAGCTGTAGAAAGCGCTAAAATATCATTAGCTTGAATAATTGCTCCATCTTTAATTTTATCTGCTCCTGGAAGAGTAGAAAAATCAAAAGTGGCACTGGTTACTCCACCCACTACCACTGCAGTAGCAAGCAAAACACCAGAATATTTTTGCCAATCACGTGTTTTTTAATTCTTTTTAATATTTATTGGTATCCGCATCTGGAATCGAACCAGAATCTACTCCTTAGGAGGGAGGTATTCTATCCATTGAACTATGCAGACATAAAAAATCAGACTTGTTTAAAGCCTGATTTAGTTATAAAGATGGTGCCGAGAGTGGGACTCGAACCCACACGAGGGACAAACCTCAAAGGATTTTAAGTCCTTCGCGTATACCAATTTCGCCATCTCGGCATTGCATGTTAAAAAAATTGGAGGCGATGGCCGGACTCGAACCGACGATAAAAGCTTTGCAGGCTCCTGCCTTACCACTTGGCCACATCGCCAGATGTAAGATTATCGTGAATCCAATAGTTTAAATAACAACTCATAAATCTTACTAAGATTTTATTTCAATTTCAAGAGAATTTATGATAAAATTTTTATAGTTAAAATAATAATACAATATCTCATTTTGCATTATGGATAATTTTGAAATAAAAGACATTGCCGTAGAATTTATTACATCTCTAAATATTAAATTTTCATCATTAGCTGTTGAAAAAAAAGATGAAAGAATTTGGATAAATTTAATACCTCAGGCAGATGCACCAAAACTTATTGGATATAGAGGGCAAAATATCAATGCTATGCAAACACTTTTAACGCTTTTACTTTTAAACAAAGGACTTACAAAAGATGAATTTGTTATTTTTGATATAAATGGATATACAAAACAAAAAGAAGAAAAAGTAATATCTATAGTTCATCAAAAAATAAAAAATATTGAAAAATATAATGAGCCACAATTTATGCCTTTTTTAGGAGCTCCAGAGCGAAGAATGGTTCATCTATATATTCAATTACATTTTCCAAATCATAAATCTGAAAGTTTTACAGACGAACACGATAAAACAAAAAGAATTTTAAAAATTTCTTTAAAATAAAGAATTTTGTTCTTCTTCTACTACTTCAATATCATCTTCTTTATAATTAAAAATTTCTTTAATTCTTTTTTGAAGAGTATTAGATCCCAATTCTTCATTAAAATACATACATGCAATATCGATTGTAAAATCATTTAAATAGCCATCATCCAGATCATAATCTTCAATATTTAAATCTCTATATAAACGAGCCATATCTCTCGTAAAATAGGCATCTTCTTTTCCTGCAATCATTTTTTTTTGCTTTGCACCTTTTACCAAACCCGATTCTACTGCTTTATAAATTTTATCCAAATCTCCGTATTCTCTAATAAATGAGACAGCTCCTTTTTCTCCAACCCCAGCAACTCCTTTTAAATTATCAGAAGTATCCCCTGCCATTCCTTTAAAATCTATAATTTCTTCTGGATACAAACCTTTTTTTTCAAACAAAATATCCCTTGTAAATTCAAGATTTTCACCTTTTGTTGGTTTTAATACTGATATATTTTCTGAAATTAACTGAAAAGCATCTGCGTCTCCTGTTAAAATTTCTATTTTAAAATTTTTATCACCATTATAAATTTCTGAAATTGATGCAATAACATCATCAGCTTCATAGTTTTCAACAGAATAAATTGGCATTCCCCAGCTCATTAACATTTCATAAACTCTTGGAATTTGAACTCGTAAATCATCATCTATTTCTGGTCTGTGTCCTTTGTATTCAGGCATTTTATCAGAACGAATTGTTTTTTTTCCTAAATCTTTAGCTCCAAAAATATAATCAGGTTTGTGACGCTCTATTGCTGTTAATAAAATTTGAGCAACTCCAAATATTGCATTTATAGGTTCGCCATTTTCATCTCTTAAATTTCTTGGGAATGCATAATATGCTCGAAAAAACATATGAGAAACATCTATTAATAAAATTTTTTTAGGAGTATTTATAGGATTCATAATATTTATTTTATTATATTTTATTAAATAATCAAGCACAGATAATTGAATTTATCTAAAATATCTGATATCATTATATGAACCCTAACAGGTGAAGCAAAAGATGACAATAATAATACATATATAAATTTTATTTTATGAATATAACACAAACTGCAATTAGCACTGCAACACCAGCTACAACTTTTAAGAAAAAACAAAAGAAAACAGTACTTACTATTAAAGAAAAATTTCAACGAAAACATGGCTTATATGAAGATAAAAATCATTTCATAGTTTTTATTGCAACTCCACTTTTTTCAGAAAATAATGCAGATTTATGGGCAGAGCTTTTACCAGGATTATCTGATATGGGATTTCAAATCGTAATGAGAGGAAATGCATCTGAAAAACATAAAGATATTGCTTTGGCTTTTGCAGAAGACCATTCAGCACTTTGTGCAATTATAGACGAAGAAGAATATTTAAGCGCATATGAAGTTTCAGATATTTTACTAACTTTTTCTCAAGATAAAACAACTATTTTAGAAGTTCAACATGCTCTTTCAAAAGGAGTAGTTCCTATTGTCTCTCATGATTTTCCATTAGAAATATTAGAAAACTATAATCCAAATTTAGAAAATGGAAATTCGTTTATGTACTACAAACAAACACCGTGGTCTATATTTGCAACAATTGTTAGAGCATACGAAAATTATAGATTTCCATATGACTGGAGAAACCTTTGTAAAACCGCTATAAAATCAAGTAAAATATAAAAAAAATCAACAACCACAAATAAATCAGCAAGTTTATTTGTATAAATAAAAAAATAATAAAAAAACACTTTAATATAAAATAAAGTGTTTTTTTGTTATAATTAGAATTCTCTTTATTATTTATCTGCTAAAAATTTTTCCACTCGAGAAGCTCCTGATGTTGCTTCTAAATTTTCATTTAAATATATAATTTTTGAATTATTTTTTCCAACTTTTTCCAAAGTTTCAATTCTTGCAGAATCAAGCAAAAATTTTAAAATATCTTTTCCTGTCAAAGATGTATCTGATGCTTTAATTTCCTCTATAGAATCTTTAAACCCTTGAGAGATTGCCATTCTTTGTTCGGCCATTCCTTCTCCTAATAATTTTTTGGATTCTTTATCTGCCTCTGCTTCTTTTACCATTGTAATTCTTTTTGCCTCAGCTTCATTTAATGCAGCCTCTTTCATTTTTTCTGTTTCAACAATTCTATTTAATGCTTTTAAAACTAATTCGTCTAATTGAATATCTTGAACTTGAATTGAATCTAAAGTATACCCAAACTGATTTAACTTAATTCTAAGTGCTTCTTCAATGGCTTCTCCCATTTCATTTCGTTTTGTATAAATTTCTTTATGTGTAAAATTTGAAACCATAGATCGAAGTTGTTCATCTATTGTTGCACGAATAAGCATTTCTGGATCATCAATTTCATAAACTGATTGAAAAATACTTTCATCGTCATTTTTTACAAAATATACAACATTTAAACCAATCCCAACAGAAACATTATCCCCTGTTAAACCATCAACAAAAACTTTAAAATTCTTTTTATATAAATCTTGGTCTTTTGTCCATTCAAAAAATGGAATAATTACATTGAACCCAGGACGTAAAATCCTATTAAATTTTCCTAAAAATTCAACAAGTTTTACAGTATTTTGCCGAACAACTCTTACTCCCAACATCAATAATAATAAATCTAAGAAAAAACCTATTATCAAACCATCAAATCCTAGCGTTATATACGATAACAACGGAAATGCTACAAACAACACCATTAAAACAATTTTCATAAAAATAAAAAATAAAATATATCATAAGTATAACAAAATTAGATTTAAAGTAAATTTTATAGTAATATAGAAATACTGTATAATTACTTATCATTCTATGACAAATCTTCAAATTTTAGACGGAAAAGCTCTTGCTGAAAAAATGTATATCAACATAAAAAATCAAACTGAGAATATGAATAAGAAACCATGTTTAGCAGTTATTTTAGTTGGCTCTGATCCTGCTTCTCAAGTATACGTAAATAATAAAAAAAAATCGTGTGAAAAAGCAGGAGTTACTTCTATATCTATAGAATTTCCAGAAGATATTTCAGAAAAAGAAGTTTTAGATAAAATTGAAGAATTAAATAAAGATTCTTCTGTTACCGGAATGATCGTTCAAGTCCCTCTTCCAAAACATATTTCAGAAGAAAAAGTTTTATATGCTATTGATCCTAAAAAAGATATGGACGGGTTTCATCCTAGAAATTTAGGAGAAGTTTATTTGGGAAAAGATAAAGAATTTTTACCACCAGCAACACCTGCTGGAATTGTAGCAATGCTAGAGCAAAACAATATTGAAATTGCAGGAAAAGAAGTTGTGGTAGTGGGAAGAAGTAATAATGTAGGAAAAGCAGTTGCAATGATGCTTTTAAATAGAAATGCGACAGTTACTGTTTGTCATTCTAAAACTCAAGATTTAACATTTCATACAAAAAGAGCTGATATCATTATTGCGGCAGTTGGAAGACCTAAATTTATTACAGGAGAAATGATAAAAGATGGAGCTGTTATTGTAGATGTTGGGATTCATAGAATTGCAAATCCTGATACTTCTGCAGATAAAAAATTTGTATTATGTGGAGATGTAGACTTTGAAACAGTAAAAGATAAAGTTTCTGCAATTTCTCCAGTTCCCGGTGGAGTGGGTCCAATGACCGTTGCAAGTTTAATTCAAAATACATTGCGAGCATTTTTAAGCAAAGAAAAATAAATTTATGCTTTTTTTTCACAATATTCACGCAGGAAAAAAACAGATAAAACTTGAAAATACAGATTTTCATTCACTTATTCGTGTGCGAAGAAAAAAAATAGATAATAATATTATTTTTGTAAATATACAAAATAATGTACCAAATAATATAGACTCTAATATAAATAATAATATTTATTATTATACATATAAAATAATAAATATTTCTAAAAAATCTGCAGATTTAGAGTTAATTTCAGAAAAAAAATATGAAAATTATATAGGAAAATTACATTTATATTGGGGAATTTGTGAATTAAAAACTATAACTTCAAGCTTACCAATTTTAAATCAAATGGGAGTTGAAAAAATAACATTTGTACGCTGTGAAAGGTCTCAGGGAAATGTAAAAATAACAGATAAAGTTTTAGAAAAATTTAAAACTATTTTACTTTCATCATGTGAGCAATGCGGTCGAAATACTCTTATGCAAATTGATATAATAAATTTTGAAGAATATATACAAAATATTTCTGAAGAAAAATTTGAAAAAAATTATGAAAATTATATTTGTGATTTTTCACCAGAATATTTTTCAGACAAAGAAATTCTTAATTTTAAAAATAATAATAATAATAGAAACAATAATTTATATAATTTTTTAATTGGTCCAGAAGGAGGATTTTCACCAAATGAAAAAGAAAAAATTAATGAATTATCTCAAAAAAAATTGGTAAAAATTCGAAAATTTAATACCAGTTTAGTTTTAAAAAGTGAAAGTGCATGCTTTACCGTTGCTTCATTTTTTATAATATAAAAAAAATAATATAAAAATATGATAAAAAAAATAAAAGAAACAAAAGAAGATAGAGAAAAAAAGAGAGAAGATATAATAAAAAAGGGAATAAAAGAAAAAATAAAAGATGAACCTGTTATTTTTATGTTTATAAAAATGTGGAAATATGCCGATTCAAAAAAATTAATATTATTATTTTGTACTCTTTTTTTGGTATCAAATATTTTATTATTAGTATTTCCTCTTATATTTGAATCAATTTTAAATGAAATTCAACAAAATGGAGTTACCGAAAAAAATATAAATACTTTATATTTACATATTTTATCATTTATTGGATTGTCTTTTGTTTTTTGGATTTTTCATGGTCCTGCCAGAGTTTTAGAAGGGAAAAATGCCATTGAAACAGAAAAAAACTATCAAGAAAAAATTTTAAAAAATGTTTTAAATCAAGATTTAAGCTGGCATACAGAAAAACAAAGTGGCGATATTATTGATAAAATTGAAAAAGGGAGACATAGTCTTTTTGATTTTTCTCGTTCTTTTTATAATTTTATAGCAATAGTTATAAATACTATTGGAATTTTTATAATGATTAGTTTTTATAATCCATATATTTCAATATTTTTATTTTTGGCAATAATTATTGCTATTTTTTTAATTACAACTTTTGACAAACATTTGGTTAAAAAATATAAAAAAATAAATAAATTTCAAAATAAAATTTCTGCAAAAATATTTGATTCTATTTCAAATATCACAAGTATTGTAATTTTAAATATTAAAGAAAAAATAGGTGCTGATATTACCAGAGCAATTAAAAAACCTATTTCTTTAAATATAAATACATTTATTTTAAATGAAACAAAATGGTTTTCTTTAAGTATGATATTGCACTCACTCACATCTATTCCACTCGCATTTTATATTTATTATAATTATTCACATAATATTTTGATAGAAGCTGGATCTATTAGTGCGTTGTATATGTATTTGCGAAAACTTACAGATTCTTTTATGAGTTTTGGTGGACGATATGACGATGTAGTTCGACAAAAAACAAATATTTTAAATGCAGAAGAATTAGAAAATCTTGATATATATAGCAATAATTCTAGTAGAATTTTTTTAGAAAAAAAAGATAATAAAAATTATAAAAACTATAAAAACTATAAAGATTGGAAAAATATTTATATTAAAAGTTTAAAGTTTCAATATAACAATGAAAATCATTTAAATATAAGTTTAGAAAATATAAATATAAAAAAATCGGAAAAAATTGCAGTAATTGGTGAATCTGGAGGAGGAAAAACAACTTTTTTAAAAATTATTCATGGTTTATATGCACAAGCCAAAAGTGAAATAAATATTACAAATTCAGAAAATATTAGAGAAAATATATCAACAAATTTTGCTGATATTAATATCAATTCAACACTGGTTCCTCAAGAACCAGAATTATTTTCGTCAACGATATTGGAAAATATAACATTTGGAATAGATTTTTCAGATACAGAAATTGAAGAAATATTAGAAATTTCAAAAACAAAAGATTTTATAGAAAAGCTACCAAAAAAACTTTTATCTAAAGTAAACGAAAAAGGTGTAAATTTATCAGGAGGACAAAAACAACGACTTGCACTTGCAAGAGCATTACTTTTTGCAAAACAAAAAGAACTTATTTTGCTGGATGAATCAACATCATCTGTAGATCCAGAAAATGAAATTCAAATTTATCAAAATATTTTTAAAAAATTTAAAAATGCTACAATTATTGCATCTATTCATAAAATGAATTTATTAAAATATTTTGATACTATTATTATTTTTGAAAATGGAAAAGTTTTAGATTTTGGAAATTTTGAATATTTAATTCAAAATAATTCTGAGTTTAAAACAAGTTGGGAAAAATATATTTCTCAAAATGGTTAAAACTATTACACTTTATAGCTTTCATCAATTTCCATTGCATCTAAAATATTTTGTAAATCTGCTGGAAGTGGCGATTCAACAGAAATAGTTTCACCATTTTCCAATGGGAAAGATAAGCTTTTTGCATGTAAAAACATTCTTTGTGTTTTAAATTTTAGAAAATATGCAGAATTTACTTTTGGATTTCCATATAATTCATCTCCATAAACAGGATGCCCAATGGCAGAAAAATGTACACGAATTTGATGAGTTCGCCCTGTAATAATATGAACATCAACAAGTGTTGCTGTTGGGTCTGGGTATTGAGCAATACATTCAAAATGAGTTAATGCATCTTTGGCTTTTGCATTTTTTAGTGTTGTCATTCTTTCTCTATTATACGGATCTCTTGTGATAGGAGAATCTATTGTTCCTTTTTTAGACGGAACTCTTCCCAGTACAAGAGTTTGATATTTTTTTGTTACTTTTCGCTCTGCAATAATTTTAGATAAATATCTATGCATTTTTTTATTTTTTGCAATCATTAAACATCCCGATGTATCTTTATCTAATCTATGAACGATACCAGGTCTAATAGTTTCTTCATCAATAAATTCTTGTTGATGATTTTTTAAATGTCCCATTACTGCATTTACAACAGTTCCAGATTTATATGTATTATCAGGATGAGTACACATTCCAGATTCTTTTGAAATAATAAGCAAGTCATCATTTTCAAATAAAATATTAAGGGGAATATTTTCTGCTTGAGGGATATATTCTGGTTCTTTTTCGGCAAAATGAATAACAATTCTATCTCCTATTTTTACTTTTTCGGCATTTCTTATTACTCTTTTTTTGTTTATTTTAACCTCTCCTTCTTTAATTTGAGTTTGAATACTCCCCCTAGTAATGTCTTTTGGTGCATTTTCAAAAATTACGGCATCCAATCTTTTTCCTGCATTTTCTTCTGTAATAATCAGTAACATTTATTGTAGATAAAATTATTTTATATTATGATGTTAGCATAAAATAATCACTTTAAATATAGTTTTATGTTTTTACAAGAAAAATATTCTGATATTTCTTCTGCTATGCTTACTGGATACAGTGTATTTACAACATTTACTGCAGAAAAAAAAGACAATAAATTTTATACAAAAGCTTTTGAATTACACATAAAAAGACTACAAAATAATGTTGAAGTTTTATTTGGAGAGGATAATATTCCAAGCAGACAAATTATTGTAAATAAAATATTAAATTTTTTAGATACACAAAAATTTTCAGAAAAAAATGAATATAAAAGTCTTGTGCGTGTTGCTATTTATCCAAAAAATTTTTCTATAGCAAATCCAGCCAATATTTCAGATATAGAAATATTGGTAACTGGTCGTGAATATAATAATGATAAAACATCTGTTACATTAGAATTGCATGAAATAATGAGACCTCTTGCACATTTAAAAACATCAGCTTTGTTTCCTTCGTTGCAAACACGAGCAAAAGCACAAAAAAATGGGTATAACGATGCTTTATTTTTTTATAAAAATAATATTACAGAAGGTCCAGCTTGGAATATTTTATTTACAAAAGATAATTGCGTATATTTCCCAGATCCATCTCATAAAACATTCTTAGAAGGATTTACTCAAAAACTGATAAAAGAAGAATTAATAAAAAATTATTCAGAAACTATTCAAATAAAAACTGAAGATATTAGTATTCATGATGTGTTGAATAATAAATTTGATTCTGCATTTATTGTTAGTAGTGGTATAGATATTGTACCTATAAAATCTATAAATAATATTATGTATAATAATAAAATTAATAATAATATTAATCTTGTAAATATTTATGATAAGATTTTGCCAGAAAATATACAATAAAATTTAAACTTTCATTTCTACACGTCATTATTAAAAACATATTACAAAGCATAGGTTTATATATTAAAAATAAAAAAATAATATTTTTTATGTTTATTTTATTATTTCCAAATATATATATTCTTATAAATGGATACAAAAATATATACACACTATCAGATAAAGAAATAGTGTTTCATAATTTTAATACAACTGATGTGGCTATTGTTTTTGGTGCTGCAGCATGGAAATCTGGTCCTTCTGATGTATTTGCAGACCGATTAAAAATCGCTCAAAAATTATATGAATCTGGAAGTATAAAAAAAATTTTAATTTCTGGAGATAATGGCAAATTACAATATAATGAGCCAGAAACTGGAAAAAATTTTTTAATAAAAAAAGGAGTTAATGCCGAAGATATAGTGTTGGATTATGCAGGTTTCAGAACTTATGACACTTGTGCAAGAGCTTCAAAAATTTGGAATATCAAAAAAGCATATCTTATTACTCAAGAATTTCATTTATCTCGTTCTGTATTTACTTGTGAGCAGTTTGGAATTGAATCTATAGGAGTATCGTCAAGTCTTCAAAATTATAGAAATCATTGGAAAAATCTTTTAAGAGAAACTTTTGCACAGCAAAAAGCATTTTACGAAATTTTATTTTTTCGACATGATCCTAAGTTTTTAGGAAATTCGGAAAAGTTATAATAATCAATTATTATATGTTATAAATTCCAGCAATTTCTCAATTAAATTTTTAGCTTTATTAGAAAAAATATCATAAGAAATTTCATTATTCTCATCTTCAACTACTTCACAAAATATTTTCATAAATTTTCTTTTTGTAAGTCCTAAACATTGAATATCTTTACTATTAAAATAATTAGGATTTTTTCCATTTTTTTTATCTATACAAAATTCTTTTAAAACTTCTCCAATTTGACTTGTTTTCAAACAATTATTAAATTCTGTTTTATCAATCTCTTCTAAATTTTTTAATTCTATATCTTTTCCACTAGTGATAATCTTGTGTAATAAAATTTTCCAAACTTCCAAAGGAATTAAATTTTCAATTTCGTAGCTATCAGCAAAGAAATTTTTTTGATTTTTATTTTGATTATCAGTACTAAATATTTTTGATAAATTTCTTAATCGCTTTGCTTTTTCGGTTTCTCCATTTTTAATGTCTTCACCATCATTATCAGCTACTAAAAAATTTTTTCTAGAAATTGCATTTACATTTTGATTATCATTGTTTGTTTCAGAATTTTCATCAAAATCAAAATGAGCAATGTTTCCTCCTCCGTATTCTGCAAAGGTATAATGTTTATCTTCTTTAAAATTTTCAAATTTTCCAGAAAGTTTCATTAAAGATTTTATAAACATTCTATCTGTAATTCCTTCAACCCAAATAACACAATTTGCTAAATATACCGATGAATTTCGTACTCCTAACAAATCAATAACTTTTGAATTTTCAGTAACATTTGTTATTTTAAATTTTTTCTGATTATCAGTTGTTTTTTCTTCAAATGAAAAAATAGAAACTTGATCTTCATAATCATACACCAAATCTAAAAAGTGATTTGAGTGAGTTGTTACAAAAACTTGAACATTGTTAAAAGAGAAAAAAGTCTCCATTAAAACCCGTTGCATAGATGGATGCATTGTCATTTCTGGTTCTTCAATAAGTAAAACAAGCGGTTCATTCTTATATTGAAAAAGCGGAAAAGTATTTATTATAATAGATTGAATTCCATCTCCTAAATCGTGAATAGAGTGTTCTTCATTTCCAATAGTAACTTTTAAAATATTTTCTTCTTCATTTGGAGTAATTGAAAAATCATTTCCTCCAAAAAAATTTTTAGATAAAAATTCTTGGAATTCAGAAACAAGTTTTCGCTCTGATAATTTCCCTAAAAGCATTGATTTTATTTTTTGATAAATATCTTGTCCAGTAAAAATAAAGTTATTATTACTTAAACTATTAAGTTGATAAAAACTTTCATCTTTATTATCTATATCTTTATTATCTATATCGTTATTAATTACACTGCTAGCAATTGTAGCATAAGTATTTGTTCCTTCTGGAATATTTTTGGGATCTGTTGAAGTGGAGATATATTTTGGAAAATAATCTTCATTTGTTCTTGATTTATATAAATCACTCATTTTTTCTCCTATATCACGAAGACCTCGAAGCATTGGAATATAAACAAATTTAACACTTTCTATTTTGAAAAAATTTTTTTCTTGATTTAAAATTTTATTTAACTTTTGATGAAAATCATTGATTCTAAATTCATAAAATTTATTTTCCCCTTCTCTCAAAATAAAACTTCTCAGCAATCGACTTTTTCCAGAATTATTTCCTCCAACAAAAATATTTATTTTTTCAAAATTAGATAAAATATTTTCATCATTTTTAAATTCATATTCATCCGATATTTTTATTCCTCCTATATACATAATTTTTTACATTAAATCATTTAACAACTTTTATAATAAACTATATTAAATTACAAAAAAAACAGAAACTTTTCAGTTTCTGCTTTTTTTAATTAAGAAGTTTTTATGCTTCTTCTTTTCCTAAATGTTCTTCTACAAGAGATGGTTTAACCCGTTTCAACTCTTTTCGTGGCAACATTCCAAGAAGTTTCCATCCTAAATCTAATGATTCATTTAACGATCTATTTTCATAAAATCCTTGTTGAATAAATTCTTTTTCATAAGCAGTTGCAAAATCTAAATGTGCTTTATCTGCAACATTTAAAGATGCTTCTCCAAGAACCACGGCAAGCTCTCGAACTTCTTTTCCTCGTGCATATGAAGCAAATAATTGATCTGCTACTTTATAATGATCTGCTCGAGTTTTTCCTCCACCTACTTTCAATCGAGAAAGTGATGCAAGTACATCCATTGGAGGATAAATTCCAGATTTAGCAACATTTCGATCTAATGCGAATTGTCCCTCTGTAATATAACCAGTAAGATCTGGAACTGGATGAGTTTTATCATCTTGTGGCATTGTAATAATTGGAACTTGAGTAATCGTTCCTTTTGCAATATTTACAGAACCCGCTCGTTCGTAAATTGTAGAAAGATCTGTATATAAGTAACCAGGATATCCTCGTCTACCAGGAACTTCTTTTCGTGCAGCCGATACTTCTCGTAATGCTTCTGCATAATTTGTCATATCAGTAAGAATAACCATTACATGAATATCATGCTCAAATGCAAGATACTCAGCAGCTGTAAGAGCCATACGAGGTGTTGCAATTCGTTCTACCACAGGATCTGCTGCAGTATTCAAGAATAAAACAGCATTATCTAACGCTCCTGTTTTTTCAAACTCAGCTTTAAAATATTCTGCTTCTTCAAATGTAACTCCCATTGCTGCAAATACTACGGCAAATGGTTCATCAGCATTTCGTTCTGTTGTAGAACCATCCCCTACTGCTGCTTGTCGAGCAATTTGAACTGCTAATTTATTATGATCAAGACCAGCTCCTGAAAATACAGGGATTTTTTGCCCTCGAACCATTGTATTCATCACATCAATAGATGAAATACCAGTTTGAACAAAATCAGATGGAGCTTGTCGAGAAGCTGGATTAATTGGCATACCATTAATATCTCGTGTTTCATTTGAAACAATTTCTGGTAATCCATCAAGAGGAGAACCCATTCCATCAAAAACTCGACCAATCAAATCTTTTGAAAGTTTCATTCGAAGTGGTTTTCCTAAAAATGTTGCTTTTGAACCTTCAGTCGCAAGTCCAGATGTTCCTTCAAACATTTGAACTACAGCTTTTCCTTTTGAAGATTCCAAAACTTTTCCAAGTTGTTTTTTATCAGAACCTTCCATTTGAACTTCTACAAGTTCTTCAAATTTTACTTCTGCCGATTCTGGCAGTTCGATCATTACAAGAGGTCCTGTAATATCTTTTACAGATGTATACGTTTTTTGCATATCTAAATTATATAAGAATTAATTATTATGAATTACAGAGCGTTAATCGCTGAAGTTAATCGGTTTCGAAGATCTTCATATTTTTCAAATGAATCTTTTGGAAGATTTTTAACATTTGCAACTTCTTGTAAAATTTCTAAGTTTTCAATTTTTTTGAAATCGAAATCTTCTTCTTTAATTTTTTCTACCCCGACTGTATACAATGTAATAATTGTTTTTAACATATTAAATTGCATTTTTGGTGGAGTATATGCATCTTCTGGATCGAAAGCATCTTGAAATAAGAAATCTTCTCGTAATGATTTAGCAGTAAGAAGAACTAGCTTTTCTCGTGCTGATAACGATTCAGGTCCTACAAGTTTTACAATATCTTCTAACTTAGATTCTTCTTGAAGAAGCTCTAATGCTAAAGATCTTACTTTAATATATTCTGGAGAAACATTATCTTCCCAATGTTTCTCAATATTATCTACATATAATGAATACGAAGTTAACCAGTTAATTGCTGGGAAATGTCGTTTATATGAAAGACTTGAATCTAATCCCCAATATGTTTTGGTAACTCGAAGTGTATTTTGTGAAACAGGCTCAGATAAATCTCCACCGGGAGGAGAAACTGCTCCAATAACAGTAAGAGCACCTAATCGCCCATCACTTCCTAAACAATTTACAGAACCTGCTCTTTCATAAAATTGAGCTGTTCGTGAACCAAGATATGCAGGATACCCTTCTTCTCCTGGCATTTCTTCTAATCGACCAGACATTTCTCGCATTGCCTCTGCCCATCGAGAAGTAGAATCTGCCATAAGTGCAACAGAATACCCCATATCTCGATAATATTCTGCAAGTGTAATACCAGTATAAATAGATGCTTCTCGAGCTGCAACTGGCATGTTTGAAGTATTCGCAATAAGAATAGTTCGTTTCATAAGTGGTTCTCCAGTATTTGGATCTTTCAAATGAGGAAATTCAACCAATACATCAGTCATTTCATTTCCTCGCTCTCCACATCCTACATATACAATTACTTGAGCATCACAATATTTTGCTAAACCTTGTTGAGTAACTGTTTTTCCAGATCCAAACGGACCAGGAATACATCCAGCTCCTCCTTTTACCAGTGGGAAAAATGTATCAATTGATCGTCCACCTGTAACAAGTGGCTCCATTGGAATTCGTTTAGAATTTGTAGGTCGAGCTTTTCGAATAGACCATTTTTGAAGCATTTTCACTTCTTCTCCTGAATCTAAAACAGCAACAATGTCTGTAATAGTAAAAGATCCTTTTTCAATAGATTTAACAACTCCCCCTTTTGATTCTGGTGGAAGCATTACTTTATGCTCAATAAGAGTTGTTTCTTGAACTGTTCCAATACAGTCTCCTGCAATAACAGTATCTCCAACTTTTTTAGTAGGAACAAAATCCCATTTTTTAGAATAATCTAATGCAGGAACTGCAATTCCTCGCTTAATAAAACACGATTCAGATTTCTTTTCTAATTCTGTAAGTGGTCGTTGAACCCCATCATAAATAGATGTAATAAGACCTGGTGCTAAATCTACGGTCATTGTTTGACCCATTGCATACACAACTTCTCCTGGCCCAACCATTGCAGTATCTTCATACACTTGAATTGAAACCTCATCTCCAAGAATTTCTATAATTTCTCCCATAAGTCTCAATTCTGAAACTTGAACCACCTCGAACATTTTTGGTGCTTTAATTCCCTTCGCCACTACAAGTGGTCCAGAAACTTTAACAATAACTCCTGTATTTTCTGACATAATATAGAACTAAAAATAAATAATAATTTTATGAGGACAATATGCTATTAATTTGCAAAAATATCACTTCCTACTGCTTGTTTTACAAATTCTCGCATTCGAGTATCTCCAAATCCTGTTGAACCATTTACACCAGGAAGTGGAACAATTGCAGGAAGAGCCTCTTGTGTAACTCTATCTAAAACATCTTTTGAAATCCCTTGAAATAATTCTTCAGATAAAAATATTACAGCATATGTAAGACTTTTATCTTTTCGCAATCTCAACAATAATTCCTCTACCTCCAAAGAAGTACTTGCAAAAAATGTATCAACGCCAACTCCTTTAAATGCAAGTATTTCTTCTTTTTTTCCAATAACACCAATTGAATATTTCACATGTAAAAATTAAAAAATAAATGCATCAAACTCAGCCTTAATTGACTCTGGAGAAATTCCAGATTTTTTTGCTAATAATATAGAACGAATAACTCGTGCATTTCTCTCTTTTCTCCAAAAGAAAGAAAATAAGACTTCGTAACCATCAATAGTTCCTGCAGATTCTTTTTTTAAGAATTCAACCATTGCTTCATCTAAAAGAATTTCAAGAGCAAAAATTTGTTCTTGCTTCGATGTATAAGCAAACACAGAAGATAATATTTTTTGAAGCGTAGAACAATTTTTATATCTTTTTAGAAGAACTTCTTTAGAATCAATTAAAATTTCTTTTTTTAACTCTTGAGAATATTTAATTTTATTTAAAAATGAAATAAGAAATTTATTTTTTCCTGCTTCTTTTGTCGCAGATTTAAATATTTCTTCTTCTACTAATTCTTCTTTTTCAAACAAAGTTTCACAGTTATTAATTTTTCTTATAAGAGTTAATAATTCTGAATACTCAGAAGATGTTGAATTATTAAAAAAAGCATTATCTAAAACTGCTTTAGAATAATATCCATAAGAAATAATTTCTGAAGAATCTACAAGATTTTTCTTATCTTTTTTGTCAACTTCAACATTATCAGTATCTTTATCACTCTTATCTAATGCCTTAATATATAAAATTATATTTTGTATATCAAAGACAACAGTAAGAATTTTTTGAATTGATTTTATCTCAAAAGCTTTAAAAATTTGAGAAGTTTGAAACAATCCTGCTTCTATAGCTCCTTCATAATTATATGTATCTCTAAAAACAGAAGACTCTTTTGCATACCCGAGCTCATCTAAAACAGCATATGCTGATTCAAAAGAAGATGCAGAAATCATTCTATTAGCAGAATTTTGAGTAAGAAGCTCTGATTCCATAGCTCTTATTCGTGCGACAGCGTGAATTAATTGACTCATTTATAAAAGGTTATGCAAATAAATTTTCGACAAGATCAGCTTCGTTAGCATCTTTAAATTCTCCTTGAACAAGAGATGTCACCGTAAAATCAGAAGTAAATCCATTTCCTTTAAAAATAAATCCACCATGTCCTTTTCCATCAGTAACAGAAAAATTTTTCCCCGCAGATTTTACTGATGCTTCTAAAACAGAAACAGAAGTACCTTGTGCTATAATTTCTCCTTCTAAATCTGAAATTTTAGAAATCTGTTTTGTAAAAAAATCAATTTGATCCTTTTCAGAAAACGATACGATTTCTTTTTCTAAAGCAATAAATACCTCATCAGAAATAATTTTAGAAAATTCAGCTGTTTTTATTTTTTCATTTCGAATAATATCAGCAGCAGATTTTTTTTCCAATTCTTTTTGAAGAATTTCAAAATCTGAAAATTTTCGTTTTGAATAGCTATCTCCATCTATTACAGCATTATCTAAGATAATTTTAATTTGCTCATCATTAGTCTTTGTCAAATCTGCAATTTTTTCGTCTTTTTCTTTATCAATAAGACTTATAATATCGGCTAGTGCCATTGTATTAAATTAAATAATAGTAAAATATTTTTTAAAAAAGGCTATACCCTGTTTAAAAAAACAGGGTACTAACCTTTTAATAACTAAATTATACTTTTAAAAGCATTAAAATAGATCCAAGAAGTCCTAAGATCGCAACTGTTTCTACAATTGCTCCCATTATCATTGCATTAGCAAATGATCCTTCGTCTTTAGCCAACATATTCATAGAACCTGCAAGCACTTTACCTTGATAGTACCCAGAGATAACTCCAGAAATCGCAACAGGTAATGTTGCTAATAAAATTTGAATCCCTTTAGCTGGAGTAATTACATCAATTTTAGGAAGAACAACATACACAACAAAAAACAATCCTACAAATCCATAAATAACTTGAGACCCAGGAAGTGCTTCAAGAATTGCAGCTTTCATTCCTAATTCTGGTTTTTCAGAAGAAACACCTGTAGCTGCCTGACCAACAATACCCGAACCAATAGCTGAACCAATAGCACCTGCAACTGCAGCAATACAAGCTCCTAAGAATGCCCATAACATTCCATAATCAACAGCAGAAAATTCCATATAAAAAAAAGTAAAATAATAATAATGAAATATAAATTTATTTAAGAAGTGTGTCGAAACCGACAAACTTTTCTTAACGGTTTAAGAATCTTTCCCCCTCCCTCTAGGAACATTCCGAAGAACTCCACGAATTGAAGACGAGAAGAATGGACATAAGCACCCAGAACATTAAGCGCTATGTTCAACGTATGCCCAAAAGCGAGAACGAATCCCATAATAATCCACCCAACTAATCCAGGGACCATCCCACCCATTGTAATTGCAACAATATTAAATGCACCTGCAATAATACCTGTTGCTAATCCTAATGCGAAAAGACGAGAATATGAAAGAATATTTGAGAACCACCCCAATGACTCATTCAGTAGCCCACCCGCTCCTTTCAAAAGACGCAGGACAGGATTACCACTACCACCTAATCCCCACATAGTCACAACAAGTGATATATAAAATGGAATTAAAAAGATTTGAACACCTGCAACCCATACAAGAGAAGCAAATACAAAAGATGATATCATAGGAACACTGACAAACAACATTCTATTCTTATCACCAGCTTTCCAAGCGATAACACCAGAAAGATACAATCCTAAAGATAAATGAATTAAACCTAAAATATAAGTAATTGGCATAATTCGAGAAATTAAATCAGTCATTGGATCAAAAATTTGTCCCAAGAATAACTGCTTCCCATCATCCGTCAAATAAGTAAGAGCTTCTGGAACTTGATCTGGTCTTAAGCCAAACCATCCCCCAAAAAGAATTCCCATTATAAAAGTTGAAACACCTCCATACATAAACATCCTAATCATATTAGTCAATGATTTATCAAATGGAAGTTTCAAAGAAAGCACTACCCCTGTCATCAAAACCAATATAATACCATAAGCTGCATCAGTCAAACAAAAACCAAAAAACAACAAAAAGAAAAAAGAATAATACGGAGTTGGATCAACTTCCTCAATCTTTGGAGTTCCAAACATCTTTGTAACCTCCATAATAGGAGCCATAAAATTTGAAGGATTTAAGACAACCCTATCAACCTCTCCTTTAGATTTTTCAATAATTTCTATGGCAATTGCATTGTTATATTTTTTTGCTAAAGAATTTTCCAAAGAATTTAATTCTGAAGTAACAACCCAACCTTCAACAATCGAAACAAAACCACCATTTTTCACATCTCGCAAAGAACTCTCCACACATTCGTCAGATGCAAATTTATCATATACAATTTTCAAAGAATTTAAATTTTCTGAAAGTTTTTTAGATTTATTTTCTACACTTATTAAAACATCTTCAGATTTTTTAATATTTTTTTCCAAACTCATTACTAATTCTTTTGGTGATTTATTTTCCAGTATAGAAACCTCTACACCCGATAATTTAGTAACAATTGCTTTTACATCAGATTGAATTAAGTTTTCTGCAAAAACAACAAATGAGGTTACTCTCTCTTCCGATTTTACTGTTATAATTTCTAACTCTTTAGAAACTTTTTTTACTTCTTTTTTAACTTTTTCAAAACTTCTTGTAGGAACAGAAAAAAACAAAGGATAAAAACGACCAGAAGTCTTTACAATTTCACAGCTTTTAAAGATAACCAATGGCAATAATTGATTTTTCAATTCTAACAATTCTCGAGAAGTATCAGTTTTTGAGATTTCCAAAGTTGTAACCTCTTCAACTACAGAATTCCAATCAAAATCAGACAAAATCGAAGACACCTCCACCTCCGACAATTCAATTTTCTCACCCAATACAGAATTTCTTAACCCCTCTTTTTCTTGAGCAAATTTTGATAAATAAGCAATTGCAAAATCCAACTTAGAAACTGAGAACTCTGCACTATGACCAATATCAGACCTTTTTTCTTCTTGAGTTGAAGTTATTTCTATTACACCTTTTTCTTGCAAAAAAGAAAGAACATTTTTTTCTTGTAAAGCAGAAACAAATAACCGAATTTTTGAAGTAGACTTTAAAGCCATGCGAAAATAGTAATAAGAATTATTTAGAAATACGAGTCAATAAGAAAGAAACCCCTTTGTTTGTTAATTCTGCCTTCCTTAAAAGAAGAGAATTGAAGTTCTTTTCAAGATTTTCCGAATCTTCCACTTGAGAAGTTTCAAGTTTTTTTTCTAAAATTTCTTTTTTAGCAAGAAATGCAGAATCTGCATCATTTTTAGCAGAAGAAAGTATATCTCTTGCTTTTCTTCCTGCTTGTTCAAATTTTTCAGCTAGATATTGTGTAGCGATTTCAAGTTCTTTTATAGCAGAAGACTCTGCATCTTGTATTTGCGTTTGAATATTACTCATAAATTTTAATATCGTTACATTACCAATCTTTTAATCGCACAAAACTTTACACAAACATGTAAAAAAGGTCAATCCTTATTCTCTATAAAATTAATTCATTTGAATTATCTAAATCTTCATACCTTTTATCTGCAGAATTTCCACGTAAATTTTCTATTTTTTCAAAATACTTACCATCAATATCACCTGTTACATAATTCCCACTAAAACATCCATCTTCAAACTGTTGAATAGAATTATTTCCATCCTGAACAGAATCATGCAAATCTTCCAAAGTTTGATAAAACACTTTATCAGCTCCAATTTTTACAGCAATTTCCTCTGTTGTTAATGAATTTGCTATCAAATCCTCTCTTGCTGGCAAATCTATTCCATATACATTTGGAAAACGCACCGCTGGTGCAGCGGATGCAAAATAAACCTTTCTAGCCCCAGCCTGTCGTGCCATTTCAACAATTTTTCGACTTGTTGTGCCCCTTACTATCGAATCATCAACCAATAAAACATTTTTACCTTTGAACTCCAAAGGCGTTGTATTTAATTTTTGTCGAACCGATTTTGCCCGCATTTCTTGCCCTGGCATAATAAAAGTTCTTCCAATATATCTATTTTTAATAAACCCCTCCCTATACTTTGCATCTAATTCATGAGCTAAATCAATAGCTGCAGTTCGACCAGAATCAGGAATAGGAATAACAACATCAATATCCTCTTTTGACAACTCTTTCAATACTGTTTTTGCCAGAGTTCTCCCCTGTCTTAATCGAGATTTATAAACAGAAACTCCATCAATAATAGAATCAGGCCTTGCTAAATACACATACTCAAAAATACATGGTGCAAAATTTTTCTCATTTTCCTCTTTTGTTGGAAAATCTGTCACCACTTCTAAACCATCAAAAGAAATAAAAATCATACCTCCTGCTGGAACATCTCCTATCAAATCAAAACCAAGTGCATCAAGAGCAACACTTTCCGATGAAACTGCATATTCTCTTTTTCCATTTTCTAACACTCTCTCCCCATAACACAAAGGACGAATCCCATTTGGATCTCGAAATGCCACCATCCCATGCCCTACAATCATTGCAGTTACAGCATACCCACCAGTACATCTTTTAAAAACTGATTTCACTGCATTAAAAATATTTTCAATTTCTAAATCCTGCCCTCTCTTTTCTTGTGCCTCAAAAAGCTCATGAGCAAATACATTCGTTAAAACCTCCGAATCAGAATTTGTATTCAAATGTCTTTTATCCATTTCAAATACTTCTTTTTTCAATCGATCCGTATTTGTCAAACTCCCATTATGTGCCAAAACCAAACCAAAAGGAGAATTTACATAAAAAGGTTGTGCCTCTGCTGGAGACGCACAACCTGCCGTAGGATATCGAACATGACCAATTCCAGAATTCCCAGCTAAATGCTTCATATGTCGAGTATGAATTACATCTCGCACTAAACCATTATCTTTCCGCAAAACTATCTTATCATTTTCATCTACAGTTGCAATTCCTGCAGCATCTTGCCCCCTATGCTGAAGCATTGTAAGAGCATCAAAAATTTCCTGAGAAACACCTGACTGAGCGACAATTCCAAAGACTCCACACATACAGCTTATAGTTAAGAAAATGATATAAAAAATGCTAATATTCTACTACTTTACTGAACATGTGTCAAAGTAAATTTAAAACATACCCAATAATTTCCCATATGGTAAAGATTCTATTTGAGTATTGATATTTAATGTTTTAAAAAATGAAAGTATATAATCTTCTACACTAGATACCTCTATTTCAGAAACATTATCATCACAAACTATTTCAATTTCTAATAAATCTCCAATTTTTGATAACTCAGACATTTCTACATATTCAAATAAAATTGTATACTTAGCCCCCTGAAGAGTAAACTGTTTAACTTTTTTTTCTTTTGTATACATAACTTCATATCCCAATTGCGACACAAACTCATGAAATTTATCCGAACTATCTACAAAAAACTCCAATTCTTCATTAACTTCTGTTCCAGAATCAGTATAAGATCTTGTTTTTCGTGTTACCGTGTAAACAACATCCTCTCTACCTACTACACCTCCTGTATCTAATTTTTCTTCCCTTAACCTAAACTCAGTTTTTTTATCCAAATCATTATCAGACTGAATAGAATACATTGTATCTTTTTTAATTTTTCCCAAATTGATAGATTTAGTCTCATTATTCAAGAAATCTAACACTCTTTTTTTATCCTTTTGATACACCCATGCTTTTGATTCTATTTCTTTCATAAATTAATATTTTAAAAGTAAAAAATTAGTACGCTAACATATGCATATGAATATGAAAAACCTCCTGCCCTCCTTTTTCTCCTACATTTATTTGTAATTTATACCCTTCTAGCTTTTTTTTATCTCCAATTTTTTTTGCAGTTGCAAATAATTTCCCCATAATTTCTATATCATCAGGAATACTCATATCTGCAACTGTTTTTATTGGTTTTTTTGGAATAATCAATAAATGAATTTTTGCCTTAGGATTAATATCGTGAATTACAATAATTTCATCATCTTCATATTCAATATTTGCAGGAATTTCACGTGCAATAATTTTTTCAAAAAGCGTCATAATATTAAGAGTTACAAGATTTATCCGTGCATTCAAAACTTGGCTTATGCGGTAAATGTACAAACATAGCCAATAAAAATGCCCCCAATAACAATACAATACCTTCAATATTTTCTGAAAATAACTCCAAAATATTTGTTTGTATAAAAAATGCTATCAACCAAACAGAGACAATAAAAAGAAAAGAAAATACTTTTGTAGTACCACTTTTAAAATATAAAGAAAGCATTATCCCCGTAACAACATCTACCAAAAAATGAGCACCAAAGCCAATCACACCAGCAAAACTTACTAAATTTTTTTCATAATCAGTCATAAATTCTTGAACAATCTCATGACGCAAAATTGCCTCTGGGAAAAAATGTAAAACAAATGCAAAAATTGCAAGAATATGTAAATATTTTGTTCCATGACAATGTTCATGACTACAGGGCAACATTTTTTTCATAGCAGGTCTATGCCAAAAATATACGAAAATACATAAAAACAAAACTCCTATCACCTTTTTATAAAGCAAAATATTTCCAAAATTATCTACCGATGAATTAAAAAAATCAGAAAAATATACAGATAAAATTTTACCCGTACCATGTGCCGCAAAATGAAAAACCAAATAAATAAAAAAAGGGAAAGAGATAAGCTCTAAAAAAAACCTCGAACATCTAAAAAATCGAGTTACCCGTGGCGATTGCAGATCTATCATTTTATATAAATAAAAAATATTATATTAAAATTAACAAAATATATATTAAAAATCAAAATAATTATTTTTTAATTTTATATTTTATCTCAGATTTTATACCTAATTTCATCTCCGATTTTAACCTCATATCAAAAATCTCTTTATATTTTTTATTAGATTTTAAGCAATAAATAATTCCAACTAAAATCAAAACAGAAAACACTGTATAAAAAGTTACAATTGGTGAATTTATAGCACTTCCTATAGATACAAAAATAATTACCTTTGGCCAAATCGAAATGAATGTTGCTTTTAGATATTTTACAAAACTCATAGTAGACATACCTGCTCCTATATTTATTATATCAAACGACACGGGACTAATACGCAAAATCATAACTGCGATTCCCCCAAAATAATTCATTTTTTCGTTTAATATTTGCAACAATAGCGAACGTTTTTTATACCTTTGAAAAAATTCTTGCAAATAATATCGGGATGCCAAAAATCCAATAACAGCTCCTATCATTTCTCCAATAGCAGACATAATTACACCATTAATAAATCCACCAAATATAAACGGAGAAGCTATCATCAAAAAAGAAACGGGAATATAAAAAGCAGTTCTTATAACAAAAATAAAAAGAAATACCGATACTGTAACTGGCGTAATTCCATGCCCAAAAAACTGATCAAATGTTTTTTCAAAACCATTATTTGCCAAATAAAATATTGAAAAAAAAAGACCTCCCACAAACAATACAGCCCATAAAATAATAAATATTTTTTTTATAGGATGAGCCGATTCAAATTCTTCTAGAAAATAATCCATTTTTTATATTATTTATAAATATTATATTCTCCTAATAACTTATATTCAGATGTTATTTTTTTTAATTTGTCTAAAAAACTATTCAAATTTTTTATTTCATTTTCATATGTAATAAAAAATAAATATTCCCCAAATCCTTTCCCTGTTGGACGAGATTCAATTTTTGTAAGATTTATATTATTTTCAGCAAAAAGATGTATAACTTTTTCAAGACTTCCAGGAGCATCTTTTTCTAAATAAAAAACCAAGGCACCCTCTTCTAGCAAAATATTTTCCTGCTTTTCTTTTTTTATATCAGCTTTCATATTTTGAGTTGTCGCATTTGCAATATATGCAAAACGAGTTGCATTTTCATTTGTATTTGCAAGATCAGAATATAAGATTTTTACATTTTTCAATTCTAATTGCTCTTGAGGAGCTATTGCCGCAGAAGAATTTGTTTTTCTCATAAAACTCATTGCCTCAGCCGTAGAAGAAGTAGGAGTAATAAGCGCATTAGGATATGTGTTTTCAATAAAATTACTACACTGAGCAAGTGCTTGAGAATGAGAAAAAATCTCTTTTATATCATCTCTCTCAGTTGCTTCACCAACAAAAAGAGCTGGAGAAATTTTCATTTCATACACAGCCTGAATAGGAAGGTCTCCAGCACAAATTCCATCTAAACTCTCTGCAACCGAACCATGTAAAAAATTTTCAACAGGAACAAAAATTTCAGAAATTTCTCCCTTTTTATACGCGGAAAAAATTGACGAAATAGTAGGATACAATCTAATATTTTCAAATTTTTCTGAAGTAAAAAATTGATATGCTGCCAAATATGAAAATGTATTTTTAGGTCCTAAAATTCCAATAATATTTTTATTATTTTTTATTTTTTTTACCTCGATGCAATTCATATTTTTATTTAGATTTTTATCTTTTGATAAAATCCTATTTGCCAAATAATCAATGATTACATCAGATTCATCTTGTGATTTTTTTGCATATTTTCCTAAAAATTTTGTTTGTGCATGAAAAATTTCGTTAAAAGCATTTAAATCTTTATTTTTAATAGTAGTAAATAACTTTTGAGCTTCTTTAAAAAAAGTATTCAAAGTTTCTATATTTTGAGGATTTTGAATTTGAATATTTCCATACAATTCCGAATCTTGATACAAAGTTCTACCAGAAAGCATCAATTTTAACGCATAAGCCGGAGAACGAGAAGCAAATATTTTTTCTAAATCTATCCCTCTTGCATGCAAAGTTTGCACAAAAGTTACATCAAAAAAATGAGACAATCCCTGCACAATAGACATTATTTCATCATGCTCTGTTGCTGTAGACTCCAAGATATGAGCATTATCCCTCTCAAAAATATCTTTAATAAATTTTTCTTGATTTGAAGATTTTTCACCAGAACAAAAAATAACATTTTGACCTTCCATATTTCCAGAAAGAGGAGGTGCAAACATAGGATGCATTCCAAAATATGGTTTTTCTGTTTTTTTCATTGCATTCATCGGTGCTACTTTTACAGAAGTCACATCACAAATACACTGATTTTTTGTAATGCACTTACCTATTTCTTCAATTATTTTTTCTGTTACATCAATAGAAACAGAAACCATAATAATATCTAATTTTTTACAAAACTCTTCCAATGTTTCTTCACTTTTCCTACTCCAAACAGAAGTTTGTATACCATATCGCAAAAAAACTGATTCAAAAAATTTTCCCATAATACCTCGTCCACCCACAATTCCTATTGAAAATTTAGATACGTTATTATTTTTAATATTAAGATCAGTTTTTTTATTCACAATTATTTTTACTTAAATTATACTTTTAAAATAGATGTTTGTTTTTCTTTTACAGCAGTTTCTATATCTTTATTTGCTTTTGTTACTAAATCTTGAAGATTTTTTTCTTCTGATTTTTGCATATCTTCACTTAAATCATCATCTTTTTTAATAGCATCCATTGCATTTTGTCGTGCTTTTCTAATTTTAACTTTTGCCTCTTCTCCATATTTAGATGCAACTTTTGTCAATTCTTGCCGTCGTTCTTTTGTTAATGGTGGAATATTTAATCGAATTCCAACCCCATCATTTTGTGGTGTTAACCCCAAAGAAACATCATCAATAATTGCCTTTTCAATAACTTTCAATAATCCTTTATCCCAAGGTGAAATTAAAAGAGTTGTTCCTCCTTCAACACCAACACTCGCAACCGATTTCAAAGGCTGACTCGAACCATACGAATCAACCATTAAATTTTCTACAAGTGCAGGACTTGCAATACCAACTTGTAAACCCGCAAATTCTGACAATAAAAAATCTATTGTTTTTTTTGCTGATTTTGAAAAATTTTCAACTTCTATATAACTCATATTTTTATAATTAAATTTTTTAAATTCTTATTTTTATTTTATCACTACATACAACATTATACTAAAATTTAATTTAATTTACTATTTATTTCTATAAATAATGCATCATAAGTTCTTTTCCCAGCATATTCTTTTCCATTTATATACACAGTTGGAGTTCCTCTTAATCCTCTATTATCCCCTTCTTTTTTGTGATTTTTAATGATACTAGATGTTTGCTTTTCATTAAAACATGTCAAGAAATTTTCTTGTTTCTCTACTGTAAAACCTAAATTTTTATTTTTTCGTAATTCTCTATAAAATTTTGTAGAAAGTTTTTTTTCTGCAAATGCTAAATGCAAATATTCAGATCGAGCTTTTTCACCTCCTATTTTTCCAGCACATTCTGTCGCCAACGCTCCAGCATATGCATATCTATGAATAGATTCCAAAGGATAATGATTATATCTAAATTCTATATTTTCATTTTCTACAAAAGCTTTTTCTAATCGTTCATATGTTGGCGCAAATCCTTTACATGCAGGGCATTCAATATCAGAAAATTCTTCAATAACTACCTTACCTGTACCTTCAAAACTTTTTGAAAATTCCTGAGTATATGCATCATTTTTATAATCTTGCAATATTTCAGATTTATCAGAAAATTCACAACCAGACAATATCCCAACGGAAGCAACAACAGAAAGAGACAATAACAATGATTTCATACTAACTCCAATATTTTTATTTATACTTTTCACATTATTCATATTATTTATTTAAATTTATTAAATTATATATTAACAAAAGTAATATTAATAAAAAACAAAATATTAATATAGTTGTAAGAAACTATAATTATTTTAAAACAACAACACCCCTTTCCTTACAAGGAATGTTTGATATTTTGTTTTTATTTGCTTACCAGAAATTTTATCTTTTTCATGCTTTTTCAAAAATGAGATAAATTCTTGAAAAAATTTTCTTGAAAATGCTTTTTTTATCAATATTTTTCTTAAAATTTCAGCCTGAACCTCATTCATTAAATTTAAATATTCAGAAATTACAAATTCTGATTTTTCTAAAAAAATATTAGCCTCTTTTTCAATATCACTCTCTAAAATTTTAAACTGATTTGCCTGCACACTTAAGTGTTTTTGTAAATTTGGAAAACGTGTTTCTAAAAGAGGAATAACTTCGTTCCTTATAAAATTTCTCGTAAAAACAACATCACTATTTGAAGAGTCTATACAACATTTAATATTATTTTTTTGCAAATATTCTAAGATTTCAGATTTAAAAATCTGCAACAAAGGACGAAACAAATAACGATTTTCGTCATATTCTGTAACTCCAGACAAACTTTTAATTCCACCACTTCTAAAGAATTGTAATAAAACAGTTTCTGCCACATCGTTTTTATGATGACCTGTGACAATTACAGATTTTTTAGAATTTTTATTTTGGAGTATATATTTTTTTCTTATATTTTCTAAAAATTTATATCGTGCATTGCGTGCTTTTTCTTCAGAATTTTCTGGATTTTCCCAATGACCAATTTCATGTATATATCCATTTTTTTCTGCATAATTTTTTACAAAAATTTCATCAATATCATTCGCCCCTTTGCGCACATCCATATGATGATTAAAATGAGCAAGAATAATATTTTTATAATTATTTTTTTGCAATTGTTCTGCCAAAAAAACAGAATCTGGACCACCAGAAAAAGCGACAACAACTGTGTCGCTTTTCTTAAATTTTCCTAAAAATTTTTTAGAAATCATACAATTAAAATTCTATTATGATTTTAAATCAGAACCTTGTCCTGCAATTTTTGTAAGAATTACATCAATAATTAACCCAATAACTCCACCTGCAAATGTTGTAATCCAAAATGCTTGTAATGTTGCATCATTTGCACCTCCAATCAAAATACCAAATGACATTGTTAAAGTTCCGAATACCCCCATAACAAACCCTCTTAACACAGATGGAAGTTTAAATCCAAAAAGCGGATGAACAGTCATAAACCCTGCAAGTCCAACCAAAAATCCAATCATTGCCCTATTAACAATCATTTCCCACATTAAAAAATTTGAAGTTGACCATACTGCCAATTCTTTTAATGCTGGTGTCATATCCGACTGAGAACCAAATCCATAAAAACATAAAAGCCCAAAAAGTGCTCCTAATGCTGTTCCTCCACACAATCGAATTGCTGTATTATTCATAAATTATTTTTTAAATAGATAAGTATTATTTTCGATATATATACTACATAAATTTTTTCAAATTTTCTAGTTTATCTAAAAAAAAACAAATACCTACCCTATAGCCTGTTCAAAATCTGCAATAATATCATCTATATATTCAAGCCCCAAAGAAACACGAATTAATCCCAAACTTACACCCGCAGATTTTTTTGCCTCTATCGAAAGCTGACGATGAGTTGTAGAAGCAGGATGAGTAACCACCGTTCTAGAATCTCCCAAATTAGTTTCATGTAAAGCAATTTTTACACTTTCTACAAAATTTTCCCCAGCCGATTGACCATCTTTTAATTCAAAACTTAAAATACCAGGACATCCATCTGGAAAATATTTATTAGCATTTTCTTTATATTTTGAAGTTTGCAAAAATGGTGCAAAGACATTTTCAACCTTTGGATGATTTTCCAAAAATTCTGCCAATTTTTTAATATTTTTAGACTGATGCTTTACCCTCAATGAAACAGTTTCAATCCCTTGAATAATTTGAAATGCATTAAATGGAGAAATTGCTGTTCCATAATCACGAAGCCCTTCAACCCTTGCCTTAATAGCAAATGCTATATTTCCAAAAGGACAATCTTTTCCAAAAACATCATTAAAAACAAGACCATGATACCCTGCAGAAGGCTGAGTTAAGGTAGGAAACCTATCTGTTTTTCCCCAGTCAAAATTTCCACCATCAACAATAATACCACCCATAGAAGTTCCATGACCTCCCAAATATTTTGTTAAAGAATGAAGCACTATGTTTGCCCCATGCTCAAAAGGGCGAAATAAAACAGGACTTGGAACAGTATTATCCACAACAATAGGCAAATGATATTTTTTTGCAATTTCAGAAATTTTATCAAAATCTACAATAGAAAATGCAGGATTTGAAATACTTTCCACATAAATAGCTCTCGTATTTTCATCAATTAAAGACTCTATATCTTCTGGCTTATCAGGATGAAAAAAACGAGTATCAATTCCAATCTTTCTAAAACTTACATCAAACTGAGTGTAACTTCCTCCATATAAATGAGACGAAGAAATAAAATTATCACCAGAATTACATAAAGTTGTAATAGTAATAAATTGAGCACTCTGACCAGAAGAAAGAGCTAATGCAGCAGAACCACCCTCAAGACTTGCAACTCTTTTCTCTAAAATATCCTGTGTTGGATTATTTATTCGAGTGTAAATACTTCCAAATTCTTCCAAATTAAAAAGTTTTGCGGCATGCTCTGCAGAATCAAAAGTAAACGCCGAAGACTGATAAATCGGAACAGCCCCTGCATTGTTATGATCAGCAGGTGTATACCCTGCATGAAGAGCGTTTGTATCAAAATGTGTCATAAAAGTTTTTATTAAATTATATATTATATTTTTCTTATTTTTTTAGATTACTTAAACTACTTATCCAAAAGCATCTAAAGGAAATTCATGCTTAGAAACCCCTCGCTTATTCGTAATTTTCTGACCTGCATCAAATCCTGTGAGTTGATAAGTAGCATTAAAAATTCTTGCCCAAATTTTATCACCTGTATCTTTCCAACTTTGAATTACTTCATCATAAATAGAATTATCTATTTTTGGTCTATTTTCTTTATCAAATTGATAAATTTTTTCTAAATCTTCATAATTTTTTGATTTTATTTCAGACTTAATTTTAGATCTTATTTTTGCTATTTTTTTTACTTCTTCTATAAATTTTTTCATTTGTTCAAAACCTTTTTTGGTAAAATAATTTGGTGGAATTTCTGGTAAATTTATATTTTCACTATCTCTATAATAAATACCAATATCTCTTAAATATTCTTTTAAAATTGCAAATTTTTGATATTCTGGATGTCCTGTAAATCCAAAAAATAATTCTTTTGGATCATAGAATAAATGAGTTTCTTTTTGTGCTTCCCCCTTAAAAGTTCCAATTTTTTCAGAACTTACAATCAAAGGTTTTAAAATTTTATGATTTTTTATTTCTTCAGAACTTATAGCATAATTTCTTGCATAAATAATATTAAATTCTGAATTTAAATTTTTTGTAATAAAATTATTCTTAGAATTTTTTGTTACATAATGAGGATAAACCCCCATTAATTTTTTATAATTACTTTTATCACTTATTCTTTCAACTGAAATATCATATAAATTATGAGCAATAATATGAGAAGCCGAGCATGATGCAACCTGAGTTGTTACTTGTGCTTTTTGAGCAAGTTTATAATTTTTAATTACCTCTTTTGCAAAATCACTATTTTTAAAATCTAACCCCTCATTATTTTCACCTATTTCATTCGCCCCTGATTGAATTAAAATATCACACTGCTTTAAAATTTCTAAATTTATTTCCTGATAATGATTATTTATATACTCTTGAATTTCAACACTTCTTTTTATACTTTTCGATTTAAGAAAAATAATTTCAAATTGAAGACCCCCTGCAGCCTCTATTATAGGTTTAATAAAATCTTCTTCTGTAGCTATAAAAGCTTTATCTGGCATATAATTTATAAACCCTATTCTCAATGGGCGGATATCTTGATTTTTTGCTTCATTTTCATATATTGAAAAAACTTCTTCTTTTATCCATTGAGGACTATTGCTATGAGATATAATTGGCATTTTTTTAGTAGTTAAAATTTAAAATAAACTCAAAAAACTCCACTCTTGCGAGTGAAGTTTTTTGAGTTTTCTATATGATAATAAAAGTTAATTCAAAAAATTTCCTCGCATTTGCGAAGTCATTATCATTTGCATCATCAATGAAATTTTTTGAGTATTCATAATTTTATTAATTACTTTATTAATTTAATATCTATAATTTCTTACTAAGAAACTATTTCACACTTTCAAACATTTTGTCAAAAGTTTTTTTATACTTTTCTTCTTAAAAACGCAGGAACCTCTAAATCATCAAGATTTGGTGTTACTTTTTTTTCAGAAGAATCTATCGTTTGCTGAGAAGATTGAACTGATTTTTTATCTGATTTCAAAGAAAGAGAACGAAGCCCAGAAGGTTCTGAAGTTTTTCCTTTTCGAGATAATGGAGTATCTTCCAATACAGAATCATCATCAAAACCTGTTGCAATAACAGTACATTTTACCTCTCCAGTATATGAATCATTTACAACTGCACCAAAAATAATATTAGCATCTTCATCTATATGCTCTGTAACAATTTCAGCAGCTTCATTTACCTCAAACATAGATAAATCTGTCCCACCAGTAATATTCAACAATAATCCTTTTGCACCATTAATTGATTGCTCTAAAAGTGGAGACTCTATAGCAGCTGTAGCAGCATCCGCAGCACGAGTTTCACCTGTTCCAAACCCAATCCCCATAAGTGCAGAACCTGCTGATTTCATAACAGATTTAACATCAGCAAAATCCACATTAATTAACCCGTGAACTGTAATTAAATCAGAAACACCTTGAATACCTTGTCTAAGAACTTCATCAACAATTGCAAAAGCCTCAGTTAATGGCATTTTTTTATCAATCAATCCCAACAATCTATCATTAGGAATAGTAATAAGCGTATCCACCCTTTCTTTCAACTCTTTTAAACCTTCTATTGATTGTTTTCGTCGCTTTGCACCTTCAAATGAAAATGGCTTTGTTACAACTGCAACAGTCAAACAACCCAATTCTTTTGCAATTTCAGCAACAACTGGAGCAGAACCTGTTCCAGTTCCACCACCCATTCCAGCAGTAATAAATACCAAATCTGAACCCTCTAGCGCTTTTCTAATTTCCTCAGATGATTCTTCAGCAGCCTGTCGTCCAATTTCTGGATTTGCTCCAGCACCAAGCCCCTTTGTTGTCCCCTTCCCTATATTAATTTTTTCTTCAGCACCTGTCATGCCAAGAGCTTGAATATCAGTATTAACAGCAATAAAACCAACACCTTTTACATTGCCAACCATTTTTGCAAGAGTATTTCCTCCTGCTCCTCCACAACCAACAACCTTAATAACTGCCCCAGGACCAAAGGAGTCCAAAGAAACAGCCTCTGGAACTTTCACAGATGTTTTTCTCAAAGAAGAACTATTTCCTGAAAAAATATCTTTAATTCTTGAATCTGACATATTTTTATTTTAAATTATTAAAAGCAATTAATTTATACACAACTATGGTAATAGTTTTTTAAAAAAATCTCCAATCATTTTTGCAATTGCACCAAAATCAAAAGACATTTCATTTCCAGACCTCGCTTCCAGATTATCATTGCGCATTCCCCAAACAATTAAACCAACAGCTGTTGCATATGAAGGATCATCTATCTGGTCAACCATTCCTTGAATTCCTTGTGGATATCCAACTTGCACAGGAATAGACAAAACCTCTCTTGATAATTCTAAAGTCCCAGACATTTTTGACCCACCACCAGAAAGAGTAGCACCACCCGGCAAAACACCATCACGACCTACAAGCTTCAACTCCTCTTTTACCAGCATCAATATTTCATAATATCGAGCCTGAATAATTTCTGACAAATGCCTTCGAGATACAATATGAGAATCTATTTTTGAAATTTTCTCTAAATCAATTTCTTCATCCTCTGGAATCTCATCAACAATATTTGTTCCATACTCTGTTTTTAGCTTTTCAGCAGCATCTATTGAAGTCCTTAATCCTATCGCAATATCCTTTGTAACACTTGCTCCACCAATAGGAACAATTGCAGTATGAACAAGAGCCCCTTCTTCATACACTGTTACAGATGTAGAAGATGAGCCAATATCTATAGCAACAACCCCTAATTCTTTTTGTCTTCGTGTTAATACAGCTTCAGCAGACGCAAGTGGTGCTGGAATAATATCATTTACATCAATTGAAGCCTGATGTGCAGATCGTTCCAAATTTTTTAAAATAGAAATATTACCCGTAATTACATGAGCATCCACTTCCAATCTAATTCCAGACATTCCCAATGGACTCTGAATATCCTCTTGATCGTCAATTGTAAATGACTTAGGAATAATTCTTAAAATATGAGCATTCCTCCCTATCGGTGCATTTTGTGCAGCCTCAATAACTCTTTGTATATCAGACTCTCCTATTTCTTGAGTAGATACAGCAATAACTCCACGAGAAGGAGTTGTTTCAATATGAGAACCCGAAGTTCCAATATATACATGATGAACAGCTAAACCACTCATTCTTTCTGCATTTTCTACAGCTGTATTAATATTAGAAACTACTTCTTCAATACTAGAAACCATACCATCACGAATTCCCAAAGATTCAGCTTCTCCTATCCCTACAATATGTGGTTCTTTTTGACCTGGAGAAATTACAGAAATTACACACCTTACCTTAGAATTTCCAATATCCAGCGATGCAACGACTTGTTCACGAGCCATAAACAGGGGTCAGTAAAAAAACAAATATAAACTTTTCTGACCAAGAATGCCATATTTACAGATAAAGATAAAGTCTTTTTAATATTAAAAGAGATTATAGCTTGAATTAATACAGATATTATTTTTCAATGATATTTATATATTTCCCACTTTCCAGTTTTATTTTTACATCTTTTATTAATGCATCCTTGTTTTCTATTACTGCATTTATACGCTTTTCTAAAATAGAATTACTTTTGGAAATTTGTTTTAAAAATACACTATATCTAATTTTTGCCAACTCTTTTGGAGTTATTTCAGCAGCTATTTCCAATATATCTTGCTCTATTTTTTCTGAATTTTTTATATTTTTATTTTTTACAGATATTTCATAACTTTTAAGCATTTTTTTTTGCTGATTTCGTAAATTTGAAATTTCAGATTTTAAAGATTTTGTTGTAGCAGAAAAATATTGAGCATAATTATTTGAACCTTTTTTCAAAATAACACCTAACTCTAAATAATCTTTTATATAATTTTCTCTTTTTTCATAATCCTCTCCTATAATATCTAATTCAGCTACAATATTACGACTTGCAAAAGTTTCAATATCTCTTATTTTTGCCATATACTGTGCAGAACGAGAAAAATTTTCGCCATTGCTTTTTTCAATAGCATTAAATGTAAAATCTTTATTTTCTTTTTCTAACAGATACAAATCAGAATCTGGAATTGGAGCATTTTTTGCATACATATAACGAACAGAACGAAATAGCACCATATTCCTATTCACTATTATTTCAGACTTATTTATCAAAAAATTATGAGAATCTAAATGTATATTTTCACCCAAAGCTAAAACATGAGAATTTGCAAAAAATATAAAAAACACAAGAAAAACAGTACAAACAAATAACACTTTTTGTATATATTTTTTCGCCAATACTATTTTATAAAAAATATTCATCAGGTTATTATACTAGAAAATTGAAAATGAAAAAAGAGATTTTTTTCGGCTAATTGCCCACTCTCATATACACTCATATTGTTTTTTTATTCATTCAAATATGCATCATTCTTTTATAAAATATGGAGCGATTATAGCGACCCCATCATTACTACTTTTATCTGGTTGTGGAGATATCGAAATACCAGAAAGTATCCCAACTCCAACACCTATTATTACCGAAATTGTAAATGCAAGCATAAGCCCTACACCAACAGCATCCACAGAAACTGTTTCTTGTAGCGCACTGCAAGAAGAACGAGATGGATTATCTGAAGCCATAACAATTTCTCAAACAGAACTCGCAACATGCCAAACAGAAAAAGAACAATTACAATCGCTTTCTCAAAATTCTCAATCATCAGACAACCAAATTAAACAATTTGTTCCTATTTTAAAAAAATATTTAAAAGAAACAAAACAAGAAGAATATAAATTTGACGCTTGTGGAAATTTATCAGTAGCAAAAAACCAACCATGGTTCAAAGATTTTAATGCTTCTTTGGAAAATTCTACATTTTATTTTTCAGAAGCAAATCGTCAACTAGAATCTTCTGATTTTTATAGCGTATGCACCTCAAACGAAGGAAAATCTGCATTATTTTTAGGTGCAAGCTCTGGAGGAAAAAAAGAATTTCATATGCTGAAATATAATTTTGATAAAAAACAATTATCAGAAGCTATATTATTAAATGGAAAATGTGATTTATGTCCCAACAAATTTGGTAAACGATTTGGACCATACATAACCCTAAATGCATCATACGGAAGCACTACAAAAGTGTTTAATTATTACTATGATACAAATTTAATTGAAGAAAAATAATATTTATGCAATTTCACTTGCATTATTCGCTAGAATAATAGAAAATACTCTAGCGAAACTTTTTCGGGGTTTAGCTCAGTTGGCTAGAGTGTGCGCTTTGGGAGCGTGAGGCCACAGGTTCGAGTCCTGTAACCCCGACCATTTTCATTTTTTTCAAAAAACTACCTTTTCTAGGTAGTTTTTTTTGTTATTATAATGATCCCGTTTTCGTAGACAAAAAAAAGTAAAAGTTAAAGAATTTTATATAAAGACTTTAAAGACAGCATTAAAACAATATCCTCATCCAGAAATATTCAATACAGACCAAGGTGTTCAAGATGTTTTGATAAAAAAAAATAGTTCCAAATCTAAGTTTATAATAACTTAGAACATACCTTAAATTTTATAAAAAGTTGTCTTGCAAAAAGGAACCACTATAAAATACAAAGAACATAAAACAATTCCTTACCATACAAGTTCTCAGCATCTTGCATCTGGATATTCTTTAACAGAAATCAGTATAGCAAACTTTGAATTCAGAAATATGGTTTATGCTAAAAAAACTACCAAATTTAATAAAAGAAGAATTAAGCATTCCGTTTTACAAATTCCCTCCTTACCTCCCCCGTCGCCTATCCCTACTCTCAAAATCTAATAAGATTTTTTCAATATCAGATTTCAACAATTCTGGTAAAAATTTATCAATAAAGAAAAATTCAGAATACGCACTTTGCCACACACAAAAATTTGAAAGCCTCTGCTCCCCTCCTGTTCTTACTATAATATCCAAGTTTGGAACTTCTAAATATTGGCTAAATTTTGTAACATCTCCTGCTTTTTGTGCAGAAACCACAGCTCTCTCAATTTCATCATGCCCGCCATAGTCTAAGCATAAATATAGTGTAAAAGTTTTTACATTTTTTGTTTCTTTTTCAATTTTTTCCAATTTATTTTTTAATACAAAATTTAATCGGTCTCGCCGTCCACACCACACCAACTTTACAGGGTTTTTTCTGAATAAAACTTCCCATTTGTTGCACATTTCTAAATAAATCTTCATTAAATTGGCAATTTCCAACGGTGATCGTTTCCAATTTTCAGTAGAAAATCCGTACACAGTAAGAGCTGTACAGTTTTTATTTTCTATACATGCAAGCAAAACTTCATCTGTAATAACTTCAAATCCTTTTTGATGACCTTTGTCTACAGATAAATTTTTACTTTTTGCCCATCTTCTGTTTCCATCAGCTATAATTCCTAAATTCATTTTTTATCACTTTATAATTTTATACACTCTCCAAACTCTTTTGGGATTTTATCCAAATTACTTTCAGAAAAATCTACTTTTATTAATTCATTAGAATTTTCCAAAATATTCAACTCTTCAAAATCTTCATCTAAATATTCAGAAATATATTCTTGTAATAAAATTGGATAATTTTGTAAAGTTTCTTCCTCATATTGATACAAACTCATTTTTAAGGCTAAATTAACCTCAGAATATGTTCCAACACACTCAAATGGTTTTACCATCGTTTCATCAATTAATTCATGAAACATTTTTTTCATTTTTTCATCGCTTCGTTCAAATAAATCTTGTCCAAATATTTTTATCATATTTTCTTTTTTTACAAATGGAAACAAAATAATATATGCAAACAAACATTTTGGACAGTCATTACACCAAATATCTTTTTTGCTTCCAGCATTACAACTTTTAAAAATTGGAAAATTTTTTGGAAATTGTGCAAAAATTTTTCCAATTTGAATTTCAGAAAGTGGACGCAAAAAACTTAAATATTCAATATCTTTATGAATATATTTTTTTACAAAATGCCTAAAATCATTTTCAAATTGTAAACTTTTAGAAAATTGATGATTAACCTTTAAACCTTCAAATACAACATTTTCTTCATTTGCACTTGATTCGTTTGAAAGTAAAATATATTTTTTGTTGTGTAAAAGCGAGGTTATAATAGCTATAAAACCAAGCAATGCAGAAAATGGAACATGTCCATTCAAAAAACCATCAGCATTACATTCTACAATTTTTTTATCTAAAATTCTTTGAATATTTATATTATCAATAGAATTGATATTTTCTGATTTTGCCTTTTCAAACAATCTTTTTGTTGCTTTTATAGCATTCACAGCAAATAGTGTAATTTCTTTCGAAAATTTTTGTTTTAACAATTCATAGCTTACAATAGAGTCTTTTCCTCCACCAATTGGTAATAAAATATTTTCTGATAATGAAATAGAAGAAATATTTGAAACAGTTTCGGGAATAGAATTTTCAATTTTAAATTCAAAAAAATCTTTTTCAGAAACAACAATATTATTCAAATACATAAACTCTCCCAATCCATTATAAAAAATATTTTTAAACCATTGTTTTTGATATTCATCTAAATATCCTGTTTTTATTTCTATAATTTTAGGACATGCAATTTTCCAATAATTTACAATTTCGGCAACTCCCAAATAAAAAATTGCAGAACTTAAATCTTCTGGATTTTTTTTATCAATAGAATTAGGAATAATTATTGTGTGTGTGAAATTTATATCTTCTATATTTTCTACATCTTCTGCATCTTCTACATTTGCATGTAATGTATAAAAATAAGAAACATGAAAAATATTATCCGATTCCACAACTTTTATTTCATCAAATGAAAATTTAGAATAATTTTTTCGTAAAGTTTCAAATGTTTTTTTTTTCATATTTTTTTATTATATTTTTATATGTTTAATAATATAATTTATTTTTAACTTTTACAAGATAGTTGTAAGTCAAAAATAAATTTGTTACAGTTTTATCAGCGTTTTATTTACATAAAAAAAATTATGACTGATCAAAATTATTCAGCGGATAATATACAGGTTCTGGAAGGGCTAGAAGCTGTACGAAAAAGACCTGGTATGTATATTGGTTCTACAGATGAAAGAGGGCTTCATCACCTTTTATGGGAAATTGTTGATAATTCAATAGATGAAGCAATGGCAGGATATTGCGATAAAATTTTAATTACATTTCAAAAAGATGGAGGAATTTCTGTTTTAGATAATGGACGAGGTATTCCTGTTGATAAACATTCAAAAACTGGAAAATCTGCATTAGAAACTGTTTTAACTGTTTTGCATGCTGGAGGTAAATTTGGAGGTGGAGGATATAAAGTTTCTGGAGGTTTGCATGGAGTAGGTTCTAGTGTTGTAAATGCACTTTCTACAAAATTAAAAGCAAAAGTTTTTAGAGATAATAAAATTTGGGAACAAAGTTATACAATTGGTAAACCAAATGGAGAAATTGAAGCAACTGGAAAATGTAATAAAACGGGTACAGAAATTACGTATTATCCAGATGATACAATTTTTGAAACTCTGGAATACAACTTAGAAACAGTATATACAAGAATTAGACAACAAGCATATTTAACAAAAGGAATAGAACTTTCTATTGTTGATGAAAGAGAAAATCATAAAAAATCTAAATATCGATTTTATTTTGAAGGAGGGGTTGGCGCATATGTTCGACATATCAATGAACCAAAAAATGCTATTTCAGAAATCATTGCAACAGAAGCAATTGAAGATGATGTTTCTGTAGAAGTTGCACTGCAATATACCGATGCGTATACCGACACTATTTTAACATTTACAAATAATATTCATACATCAGAAGGTGGAACTCACCTTGCTGGATTTAGAATGGCACTTACAAAAACGATTAATTCGTATGCAAGAGAGCACGGAATGTTAAAAGAAAAAGAAGACAATTTAACAGCCGACGATGTAAAAGAAGGAATGACAGCTATTGTTTCTGTAAAAGTTCCAGAACCACAATTTGAAGGACAAACAAAGTCTAAACTTGGAAATAGTGAAGTGAGGGGAATTGTAAATAGAGCATTTTCTAAAGAATTTGCATCATATCTAGAAGAAAATCCTAAAAATGCAAAACAAATTATTGGAAAATGTTTACTTGCTGCCAGAGCACGACTTGCTGCCAGAGCCGCACGAGACACCGTAATTAGAAAAGGAGCATTGGAAGGATTAACACTTCCAGGAAAACTTGCCGATTGTTCATCAAAAGATCCTTCAAAATCAGAAATATATATTGTGGAGGGAGATTCTGCCGGAGGTTCAGCAAAACAAGGTCGAGACCGAGAAACTCAAGCTATCTTGCCTTTAAAAGGTAAAATTTTAAATACAGAACAAGCTCGATTAGATAAAATTCTTGCAAATAAAGAAGTAAGAAGTTTAATTGTTGCCTTAGGTGTAGGAATTGGAGAGCAATTTGATATTGAAAAATTGAGATATCACAAAATTGTAGTTATGACCGATGCCGATGTCGATGGTCTTCATATTCGAACATTAATTATGACATTATTTTATAGATATTTTAAACCTGTTATAGAAGGAGGTTTTTTATATATTGCCAATCCCCCGCTATTTAAATTAACAAAAGGAAAACAAGCACAATATGCATATTCAGACGAAGAAAAAGATGAAATTATTTTAGCTTGGGGTGGATCTCTCGAAAATTTTCCAAAAGAAGAGGCTAAAAATTCAGGAGAAAAACTAGAAGAAATTGCAAAAAAAGTAAATATTGGAGTTCAACGATATAAAGGGTTGGGAGAAATGAACCCAGAACAACTATGGGAAACTACTATGGATCCAGAAAAACGAACAATGTTTCATGTAACAATTGCAGATGCAGAAGCAGCTGATGCAATTTTTGATACATTGATGGGATCAGAAGTTTTACCACGAAGAAAATTTATTCAAGCAAATGCAAAAGATGCAGAAAATATTGATGTATAATATTTTTGTAAAAAAAATTTAAAATTTAACCATAAAAAAAATGACAATATCTAAAACAATTTTATCAAGCTTAACACTTCTTACAATATTTGCATTTTCTGGATGCTCAGACAATGACAATAAAAATACATCTGTAACTCCAACTCTTACACCAGAGCAAGAAAAAGTTATTAAAGACTATGTAAAACCAACTACAGGAGCAAATGGAGAAAAAATTGAAGCTATTGATCCACTTGTTGAGTTATTAAGTGAGTAATTAATATCTTATTTAAAAAAATGAAAACTCTACAACTAAAACAAGACTTAGAAACAGAACTTTTTTCTTTTTTTGCAAATACTAAAGCAAAAAAAACAATAATTGGTATTTCTGGTGGAATTGATTCTGCAGTAACTTTAGCAATTGCAGTGAATGCACTTGGCAAAGAAAATGTTTTTGCATTATTACTTCCTTATAAACTAGGAGAAGTTTCTTCATATGCAAATTTTGAAGATGCAGAAAATTTATGTAAAAAACTTGGTATTGAATACCAAAAAATAGAATTAGACAATTTTGTAAAACCATATCTTGAAATACAAAGTTTAGATATTCCAAATTCAGAAAATCTTCTTATTTTAGGAAATACACTTGCCAGAATTAGAATGACCTTGCTTTTTGCACATGCAAATAAATTGAATGGAATTGTACTTGGAACATGTAATTTAACGGAAATTTTACTGGGCTATGAAACAAAATTTGGAGATGGTGCAGCTGATGTATCTGTAATTGGAAATTTATGGAAATTTGAAGTTTATAAATTAGCAAAATTGTATAAATTACCAAAATCTTTTATTACAAAAAAACCATCGGCAGAATTATATGAAAACCAATCAGATGAAGACGAAATGGGATTTTCTTATGACGAAGCAGAAATAATACTTTCCGCACTTCTAAATAAAAATATATTACCTGATAAAAAACAAGTATTAAAAAATTAAATTTAATACTTTCTAACTCTGGAATATCAAAATCTATTATTGAAAAAATTTATAACATGCATATAAATTCAGAACACAAAAGAATACCTCTTCCTACTCTTCTTTCTTAATCTCATGTCTCAAAAAAAACAATTTTACAAAATAGCATTTATAAGCTTTTTACTTATAATATTTACATTTTTCATATTATCTATAAGTAAAAATTTTATTTCTCATTTTGCTGATATATCTGATAATACAAACAACATTGATATAACTACAGAATTTAAAATAGCTATTGAAACAAATAATTTAGAATATTTTAAAAAAATTTCTTCTCAAAATAATAATACATTAAATAATTTAGAAAAATTTAAAAAAAATGCTTTTGAACCATTTAAACACAAACTTGATATTTTTGTATTTCAAAAAGAAAATCATGTTTTTTTCTCTTTTTTAGGGCTAAAAAAAAATAGTTCTGTTTTATATAATATATTTGGAACATATAATAAAAAAACAAAAAAATTAGAAAGTTTACCTACATTAAGTATAAAAATTATTAATTTAGATAAAAATGCTAAAACTATCACTATTCAAAATACTTCAAATACTATTTTGCCAATAAAAAATAGTTTAATGATTATGCCTCAAAATATAAAAATAGAAAACATTAATTCTGTTGATTTTACCGAGTTAATAAAACCAAATCAAAAAATAACATTTAATATTTTAGAATATAATATCAATAGATTAAATAACTTAAGTATAAATAAAATTGATTATATTGAAAGTATTGATTTTGGATATATTTTGAATAAATTCTAATTTTATATTTTGGTTAAATTGGCATTTTTACTATAACACGGACGAAAATCTTTACTAAAAATCCAGACCATCACTGTGTGGTACTAAACACCTAACGAGAGCTGATTTATTCCAAAAAAACTAAAAAAGTTGATAAAATATAATTTTATCAACTTTTTTTATAATTGTAGAATGGTGCTCAGAGAGAGACTTGAACTCTCATGCCTCACGGCACCGGTTTCTAAGACCGGCGTGTCTACCAATTCCACCATCTGAGCAGCTAGAATGGTGGCCCGAGACAGATTTGAACTGTCGACACGAGGATTTTCAATCCTCTGCTCTACCCCTGAGCTATCGGGCCATTATTATTTTAGCTAAACAATCTTACAAAAACACTCTTTACAACGCAACTCTTTTTTTTATTTTTATTTCTATAGATTACAATAAATTTAATTTATCTAAAATATATAACATTTCTCCTCTTGTAATTCCACTATCTGGCTTAAATATATTTCCCTTATACCCTGTTAATAAATTATTATTTTTTGCTTTTTTTATTGCCTCAAATGCAAAATGAGCAGATGGAACATCTCTAAATGGCCAAACCTGATTATTTTCTATTAATTCATGGCGACGTGTATATAAATCTGTAATGCACCCCATTATACTAAAAACTACTTCTTTTTCTGTAATATGATTTGGCAAAACAACATTCCACACATTTACCGGTAACTGAGACAATGCTATAGAAATTTCATCATCTTTTAATGATAATAATTCTGGCTCAACAAAATCAGCATCAGTCCATTGAGAAATAACTTCAGAAAAATGATGAGCTGTAGATAATCCAATTTCTTTTTGTGCAAATACTTGTGAAATATCTCCTTCTTGAAAATTAATATAAAAATCTTCTGGGTTTCCAATATCTGAAATCCAAGCGGAAACATCATTTGATGTAAAATCTTCTGATGCAATAGACACAGAAATACCTCGTTTCAAAAATTCCTTTTGAACGATTGCAATACTTCGTGTCATTTCTGCTTTTTTATCCTTATCTAGCGAAAATCCACTTACAATAATTTGAGGTTTCAACTGCATTTATCAGTGTTAAATTGTAAACTTCATATCATTGTATCATAAAAATACTTTATAAAAAAGCTTTTTTTTGATAATATTGCTGTAATAGCGATTTACAAATTATATTATTTTATTTTATTCATCTTCTATGACAAAAAATATAACAAAAAATAACAATTCAAATTATATAAAAATTTTTGACACAACACTAAGAGATGGAGAACAAGCTCCAGGTTTTTCTATGACGACACCAGAAAAAGTGCAATTAGCAAAACAATTGGAAAAATTAGGAGTAGATGTAATTGAAGCAGGATTTCCAGCAGCTAGCCCAGATGATTTTAACGCAGTAAAATTAATTTCTAAAAGTTTAAAAACAACAGAAGTATGTGGCCTTGCTAGAGCCATGGAAAGTGATATTAGAACCACTTGGGATGCTATTAAATTAGCAAAAAAACCACGAATTCATACTTTTATAGGAACAAGTCCATTACACATGGAATTTAAGCTGAAAAAAACAAAAACACAAATTTTAGAAATGACTAAAAATGCAGTAGAACTTGCAAAAAGCTTATGCGACAGAGTTGATTTTTCACCAGAAGATGCAGGAAGAAGTGAAAAAGAATTTTTAGTAGAAGTTATTGAAACCGCTATTTCTGCAGGTGCAGATTGTATAAATATTCCAGATACGGTTGGATATACACAACCAGAAGAATTTGGTGCACTTATTTCATATCTTATAAAAAATGTAAAAAATTCTGATAAAGCTATCTTTTCAACACATTGCCATAATGATTTAGGACTAGCCACTGCAAATTCTCTTGCAGGTATTTTGGCAGGAGCTAGACAAATTGAATGCACAATGAATGGAGCAGGAGAACGAGCTGGAAATGCAGCACTAGAAGAAGTTGTAATGAATTTATCAGTACGACCAGATTTTTTTACATTTAATCACAATATAAACACAAAGGAAATTTTTTCTACATCAAAATTATTAACACTACTAACAGGACAAAAAGTTCAAGCAAACAAAGCAATAGTTGGAAGAAATGCATTTGCCCATGAATCGGGAATTCATCAACACGGAATGTTGGCAAATCGAGAAACATATGAAATTATGACACCAGAAAGTGTTGGAGTAAAAAAAACAGAAATGATTTTAGGAAAACACTCAGGAAGAGCTGCACTTGCTTCACACTTTGAAAGATTAGGATATGAATTTACAAAAGATGAAATTACAGAAATTTTTGGTAAATTTAAAATTTTAGCAGACAAAAAAAAAGATATTACAGATCAAGATTTACATATATTAGTAATTGGTGAAAATTCTGACAAACGATTAGAATGGCACCTAGATTCATATACTGTCTCTAGCGGAAGCAATAGAAAATCTGAAGCAACGGTTACTATCAAAAATGAAAAAACCGGAGAAACAAAAACTGCAACAAAAACTGGAGATGGAATGGTAGATGCTGGATACCAATGCATCGATGAATTTTTTGGAAAACAAGGAGAACTTACTCATTTTGGAATCGATGCTGTAACAACCGGAATTGATGATCAAGCTATCGTAAATCTGAGAATAGAAACTATAAATGGACATGTTCAATCTGCAAAATCAGGAGATACAGACATTGTAAAAGCATCTTTAGTCGCATATTTAGACGCAGTTCAAGAAATTAAAAATATAAATACTTACTAATAAAATAATTTATGTGGTTTAATAAAAAAACAGAAACAGAAACAGAAACAGAAATAGAATTAACATCAAATGTTGAGTTAACAGAGAAAGGGAAAGAAGCTCTTATAAAGGCATTAACTGAGGGGGGAATAGAAGAGAGCATCGCAAGAAAAATTGCTTTGAATCCTACACTTGATCCTGAAAAGAGAGTAATAGATCCAAATACAGGAGAACCTATACACACAGGTTCACGTCAATCTAAATATAAAATAAACCCAAGAATTATTAAAAATAAAAATTTAGATGATTTAGAAGATTTAGAAGAAGAAATGGCAAATATTACCATTAAAGAAGGAAAAGGAGTAGTTTGCCAAAAAACAGAAAAATTAATAGTAAAAGCTATGCGAGATGGAGATGGAGATCTAAAAATTATAAAAACCAAAGATGGAAAGAAATTTTTAAAAAGAGATATCGATGGAGCAAGAAAAATCGCAATAAATTCTAATGGTCAAGTATTTGATTTAAGAGAAGACCACGAAGGAAATATGACTATTTATAACGGGAAAAATGAAGATGGTACTAATAGATACCTCGGAGATAATAAACAAACAAATATAGGGTATTCATTAACAGATGAAGAAAAAAAAGATTTCGAAAAGCTAGGAACCTTTTTTGATCAAAATGTTATAAATAGAGTAACAAATCAAGACAATCAAGATATAAAAAAAACTAAGAATAACACAAAAAAAATAACATTTCGTCAAAGAATGAATGCATTATTTAGTGGACATGCTGATCTTGATTAATTCTTAATTATTATATAACTATATATTTTTACTGTTTTCATAGTATTTAATTAATGCTAAACTTTATAAGTCTTAAATAAACTTTTTAATAAAAAAATACTTATGAGTTATTACTCAAATCATAAAATCTATGACTTAGAAATTGCTGGGAAAAAATACACATTTGATTTCGGAAAATATGCAACACTCACAAATGGATCATGTGTTGTAACATGCGGAGGAACTTCTGTTTTAGTTACTGCAGTTATGTCTCAAACTGCAAGAGATATCGACTACATGCCATTAATGGTAAACTATCAAGAAAAATTGTATGCAGCAGGAATGATTAAAGGTTCTCGATTTCAAAAACGAGAAACTCGTCCATCAGATGATAAAATTTTAATTTCTAGAGTTATAGACCGTTCTATTCGTCCATTATTTCCAAAAAATTTAAGAAATGATGTTCAAATTATGCTTACAACTCTTTCTTATGACAGAGAAAATGAGCATGATATTTGTGCTGCTCTTGGTGCATCTGCAGCATTACATATTTCTAATATTCCTTGGGAAGGTCCAATTTCTATGCTTAGAATTGGAATTGATACAGAATCAAAAAATCTTGTATTAAATCCAACATTTGAAGATAGAAAAATTCAAGACTTAGATTTAATTGTTTCATCTACAAAAGATGGAGTTGTTATGATTGAAGCTGGAGCAAATGAAGTAACAGAAGAAAAAATGCTGGAAGCTATTGAATTTGGTAAAAAAGAAGGAGAAAAAATATGTGCATTTTTTGAAAAATTACGAACAGACCGAGGACAAGAAAAACTTGTACTAGACGCCGTTAAAAAAGATGAAGAGTTAAATGAATGGGTTAAATCTGAATGCTTTGATGCGTATCAAAATGCACTTTGGACAATTCCAGGAAAATTACAACGAGTTGCTGAAAAAACAGTTATTACAGAAAATGCCAAAACAAAAGCTTTGGCATCTGGAAAATTCAAAGAAGAACGAATTGCTAAAAACTTTCAAGACTCTGCAGATTTTGTATGGAAAAATATTTTACGAATAGCAATACTAGAAGATGAAAAACGAATTGCAGGACGAAAACTAGATGAAATTCGTCCAATTTATGTAGAAAAAAATATGTTTGAACGAACACATGGTTCAGCATTATTTCAAAGAGGTGAAACCCAAGGATTATCAATTGTAACATTAGCACCTCCTTCACATGCACAAATTATTGAGGGAATTGAAGGAGAAGAAAAACTTCATTATTTTCATCATTACAATTTTCCTCCATATTCAGTTGCATCATGCTCTCACAGATTAAGTACTGGAAATCGAGAAATTGGACACGGAGCTTTAGCAGAACGAGCACTATTGCCAGTTCTTCCATCTCAAGAAGAATTTGGATATACAATTCGAGTAGTTTCAGAAATTTTAATGTCTAATGGGTCTTCTTCTATGGCTGCAACATGCGGTTCTACACTTGCATTAATGGCTGCTGGAGTTCCTATAAAACGACCAGTTTCAGGAATTGCAATGGGGTTAATTACATCAGAAGATGGTTCAAACTATAAAGTTTTATCTGATATTCAAGATGATGAAGATTTTGTTGGAGATATGGACTTTAAAGTTACAGGAACAACAAAAGGAATTACTGCCATTCAAATGGATATTAAACTGAAAAAAATCGATTTAGAAGTGTTTAAAAAAGCATTAGCTCAATCAAAACAAGGTAGGCTTCATATTTTAGATAAAATGTTAGAAGTTATTCCTACTGTAGAAGAAAAACTTTCTGAATTTGCTCCAAAAATAATGACAGTTCAAATTTCAACAGATTTAATTGGAAAAGTTATAGGAAGAGGTGGAGAAATTATTCAAAAACTTACAGAAGATAGTGGCTGTGAAATTAATATTGATGATGATGGACTTGTTACCGTTGCATCAACAGGAGAGGTCTCTATTGAAGTTTTAGAAAAAACAGTAGAAATTATTAAAATGCTTGCGTTTGAACCAAAAGTTGGAGAAACATACAATGCAACCGTTGCACGAGTTGAAGCATATGGAGCATTTGTAGATATTACTTCAAATGTTGGTGGACTTGTACATGTTTCAAAAATTGCAGAAGAACGAGTAGAAAATGTTTCTGATATACTCACTGCAGGAGATACGGTTAGAGTAAAACTTATGGAAGTCGACAGCAAGGGACGATTAAATCTTTCTATTAAAGACGCAGAATAAAAACAAATTAAATACTAAAAAACTCACTTCATAACTGAAGTGAGTTTTTTTAAATACATTTTTTTGGTGGAGATGGGCGGAATCGAACCGCCGTCCAGCAGAAGGGCTCAAAGACCGTCTACTATTATATTTTTTTCTGAAAATATTTTCTTGTGATAAAGAAAAAACAAAAAGCCACAAAAAAAGAAAATTTGATCAATACAAAATATTCATGTTCAAAAATTCAAAAACACAACTATTTCGAAATAGGTAAATACGTTCTTACAATCCCCTATTCAAAAAAAATAAAAACGACATTCGGAGCAAAAAAAGCTCATCTAAAAGACCCGCAAGGCGGACAAATGATTACGCGAAAGCAACAGGTGAAAATGCTGTTCGAAGAGTTCGAGCAGTAGTTTTCGCAGCTGTTTTAAGAGCTCCTTTTGCTTTAGCAAAGTTTAGTGTGTTAGCACTTATTGTTGAATATTTCTTTCTAACGGGCTGAAATATCCAAAACCCCGAATAGCAAGTGATTAATACCATCTTCTCTGTCGAGTCCAGATCATCCCCAAAAATGTAAAAGAGCTATAAATTTATATTTTATATAAACTTATAACTCTATCATCTCATTATTTTTATAATTCTACAATTATATTTTATATTTTATATTTTATATTTTATATTTATATAAAAAAATTTAAATTATTATAATAATTCTTTTAAAAATCGTGCAGTTTCTGATTTTTTAGATTTTGCAACTTTTTCAGGAGTTCCTGTTGCAACAACTTCTCCTCCACCAGAACCACCTTCTGGACCAATATCAATAAGATAATCACAACATTTTAAAACATCTAAACTATGCTCAATAACTAAAATAGTATTTCCAGATTCAACAAGTCTTTCCAATACTTCTAATAATTTTTGAATATCTTCAAAATGCAACCCTGTTGTTGGTTCATCTAAAATATAAAAAGTCTTTCCTGTTGACCTTTTTGAAAGCTCTGTTGAAAGTTTAATTCGTTGTGCCTCCCCTCCTGAAAGAGTTGTTGCACTTTGCCCAAGCTGTAAATATCCAAGCCCAACACTTTCCAAAGTTGTTAGCTTTCTATGAATTGCTGGAACTTTTTCAAAAAATTGACACGCTTCAGAAATAGTCATTTCTAATATATCTGCAATATTTTTACCTCGCCATGTTACCTCCAATGTTTCTGTATTATATCGTTTTCCATGACACACCTCACATTGAACATATACATCTGGGAGAAAATGCATTTCAATTTTTTTAATCCCATCCCCTTGGCACTCTTCACATCGTCCACCTTTCACATTAAACGAAAACCTTCCTATTTTATATCCACGAATTTTCGATTCTGTAGCTTCTGCAAATACAGTTCTAATATCATCAAAAACTTTTACATATGTTGCAGGATTAGACCGTGGAGATTTCCCAATAGCACTTTGATCAATAACAATTGCTTTATCTAAATACTCAATTCCTGTTATTTTTTTATGTTCTCCTACAGTTTGTTTTGCTTTATTTAAATCATTCAATAATTTAGGAGCTAGAATTCCATTAATCAATGAAGATTTACCCGATCCAGAAACTCCAGAAACTCCCACAAAACATCCTAAAGGAATTTTTACAGAAACATCTTTTAAATTATTAAAAGTTGCATTTTTAATTTCAATAAATTCTGGTTTTTCTGTTTTTTCATTTATTTTTGCAGTTCTTCGTCTTGATGGAAATTCAATTTTTTTTCGTCCTGATAAATATTGAGCAGTTGATGAATTTTCATTTTTAAAAAATTCCTCAGGAGTTCCAATATTTATAACTTCTCCACCAGCTTTTCCTGCTTTTGGACCAATTTCAATTAAATAATCTGCAGCTTTCATTGTATCTTCATCATGCTCAACAACAAGAACCGTATTTCCTAATTTTTGCAATTCTCGCATTGTTTCTATCAGTTTTTCATTATCTCTTTGATGTAACCCAATTGAAGGTTCATCTAAAACATAAAGTACACCCTCCAGCTTTGATCCAATTTGTGTCGCAAGCCGAATTCGCTGAGCCTCCCCTCCTGAAAGAGTCGCAGAACTTCTATCTAATGTTAAATATGCAAGTCCAACTTTTAATAAAAATGCTAATCTTTCAGAAATTTCATCAATAATTGGAGTTGCAATTTGTAACGACGAAGTATTTAAACCAGATTTTAAATCAGAAAAAAAATTAGCAGCCTCTTTTATAGAAAATTTTGTTGCATCTAAAATATTTTTTTCAAGAATTGTAACACCTAAAAATTCTTTTTTAAGACGCCCCCCATTACAAGTTGAACACTGTTGTTCTTCCATAAATTTTTCTAATGCTTTTCGCACATGATCACTATCTGTTTCTAAATATCTTCGCTCTAAATTTGTAACAACTCCTTCATATTTTACATAGCTTTCTGCATCACCACCTCTAGCTCCAGACATTTTTAATTCAAATTCTGTATTTCCGGCTCCATAAATTAAAATATTTTTTTGAACTTCTGTAAATTTAGAAATAGGCGTATTTATATCAAAGCCATACTCTTCCCCTACTTTCTCCAACAGTTTTAAATACCAAGAAAGTGTATTTCCTGCATTCCATGGAATAATTGCCCCTTGCTCTAAGGTTAAATTTTCTTTCAATAATAAATCTGGCATAACTTCTTGTCTCCTCCCTAGTCCATGACATGAATCACATGCTCCATACGGAGAATTAAAAGAAAAACTTCGTGGTTCTATTTCAGGAATCACAGAACCATGAACCGAACATGCAAATTTTTCAGAATATGTTTCTGTTGTTCCATCATCTAAATTTGCAATTGAAACAAGACCTTCTGCTTTTTTTAATGCAAGCTCTACAGAATCGGCAACTCGTGCTCTATCAGGATTTGCAATTTCAATTTTTGTTCCATTTGAAAGCTCTTTATAATGTTGTCCAAAATCTTTTACAACAATACGATCAATAACAATTTCAATAGTATGTGATTTATTTGCATCAAGCTCTGGAAAATCTTGAGTCATAGTATAAATTTCACCATCAACCCTATACCGCAAAAATCCATCTCGCTTTATATCTTCAAATATTTTAATATGATGTCCTTTTTTACCACGCACCACTGGCGCCATAATCATTATTTTTGTTTTTAATGGAAGCTTTCCAATTTGTGTAACAATATTTGAAGGAGTTGTTTTTTGTACTTTTTCATTACAATGTGGACAATGAGGAATACCTACTTTTGCAAAAAGAAGCCTAAAATAATCATAAATTTCGGTAGTTGTTCCAACCGTAGAACGAGGAGAACGACTTGCTGTTTTTTGTTCAATTGAAATAGCAGGAGAAAGCCCTTTAATTTCATCAACTTCTGGTTTATCCATTGTTCCTAAAAATTGCCGAGCATACGCCGACAAACTCTCTACATATCTTCGTTGTCCTTCTGCAAAAATAGTATCAAAAGCCAATGACGATTTTCCACTACCCGACACACCTGTAATTACTACCAAAGAATTTTTTGGAATTTCTAAATCTATATTTTTTAAATTATGCGTTTTTGCACCTTTTATAACAATATTTTCACTCATGATTTTTTATAAACTAAATTAGATTTTACGTAAAATAATTGTATCAAATTATATAAATTTTCTATAATTTTTTTATATAAACTTTGCTCCACCTCTATATGTAACAAATGATGTTGGAGTTTCCCACAATTTAATTTCATACACTGGAAGATTTTGCTCGACTAAAATGCTCCAAGCAAGTTCTGCCATATTTTCTGCACTTGGATTTTCAATATGATCATTCATCAATTGATGATCCCAAATATTAACAATATTTTCTTTTACTGCTTTTTTTAATAAAACAAAATCAAAAGCCATTCCAGATTTATTATGCTCTTCATTTTTTTCAGCCTGCACCGTTACATGCATTTTATACGTATGCCCATGAAGATTTTCACATTTTCCTTCATAATATGGTAAATAATGAGCTGAATCAAAAACAAACTCTTTCGTAACCAAAAAATAATTATTTTTTTTCATATTTTTTTGCATATTTTTTTATATTTAAAATTATTAATTTTATATTTTTATTTATTTTTCATTTGAATTTTAACATCTTCAACTAAAAATTTTTCATTATAAGAATTTCTCCAAATAAGTTGTGCAGCAGCACCAATCATCGCTGCATTATCCGTACAATATTCAGATTTCACAGGAATAAATGCATCACAACCCACAGTATGTGCTTTTTCTAAAAATTGTTTTCGCAATGGATTATTGGCAGAAACACCACCACAAAGCATTACTGTCTCCGTTCTATATTTTTTTTGTGCTAAAAAAAGTTTATGAAGCAATGTCTCACAAATAGAATTTTCAACCTCATATGCTAAATCTGAAATTGTTTGAGAAGAAAGAGGTCCTTCTTTTTTAAAATTTTCTATTTTGTACAAAAGTGCCGTTTTTAAACCTGAAAAAGAAAAATTAAAAATATTTTCATCTTTTGCATGTTTTAGCGGACGAGGAAGAATAATATCATCTCTTTTTACACCTTTTTCTGCTATTTTTGACAATAAAGGTCCACCTGGATACCCAAGCCCTAACATTCTTGCACATTTGTCAAAACACTCCCCTGCCGCATCATCCAAAGTAGTTCCTATTTTTTTATAAATCATTGGAGACTCCCAGAAATAAATATCATTATGCCCTCCCGAAACAGTAAGAACAAGAGCTGGAAATGTCATTCTTTCTTTTTGGTCTAAAAAATTTGAACATATATGCCCAAAAATATGAGAAACAGGAATTAACGGTTTTTTAAAAAGTGTTGCAAGTGTTTTTGCAGCTTCAATTCCTGTCATAAGAGAACCAACCAAACCTGGACCGTTGGTTACCGCTATGGCTTTTATACTATTCCAATCAAGATCTTTGGTAGTTTTTATTAAAACATCTTGCATCATATTAGCTGCTTCACGTGCAGCAAGCTCTGGCACTACTCCACCTGTTTTATTGGCTAAATCCGATGATGAAAAAATTATATGCTTATGCACATTATAATCTTCGTCAACAATACTGGCAGATACTTCATCACATGATGTTTCTATAGCTAAAATCATTTCTAATTATTAATTTCTTATTTTTGCAATTTTTCAGCCTTTCTTATTTTTGCAAGTAAGATTAAAATATCTCCTCTTGTTTTCAATGAATAATCCAATTTTTCAAAAGTATCCCAATTAATATAATGAATATTATTATTTATATCAAAAAGTTCTAACAGTGTTTCTAACACATATTTTTCGTCATATCTATCTCCATATGAAGTATCACACAAATTTTCATCATTTGATCTTTTGATATATGGATCAACACAATTTTCTGAAATATTTTTATTTTCATTATATTTAATATCATCATATAAATAGTTAATATCCCATTCATCTAAACCATAAACTGATAATTCTGAAAGATCTGAAAGTCTAATTCTTCTGTCTAAATTTTTTGCATGTTCAACATAATTTCGCACAAAAATAGAATCTAATTTATTTTCTGTATTTTCCCCTTTTGTTAAAAAATCAATTGCATCTTCCGCATCTCCATTAAATTTATTTAAATTTAAATAAAACTGATTTTCTTTTTGCTCTGTAACAATTTCAGATTGTTCAATTTCTAAATACATTTTATAAAAATTTGTAATATCAAAATCTTTCTTTTCTATAATTGGAAACGAAATTCTAGGATTTTGATATGTAAAACTTACAGATACATCAACCGTTACATCCGAATATTCTTTTGATTCATCTTCAAAATCAGACCATTCATTTACCCATCGTTCATTTCCTTTTACAGAAATTAAACTAATAGTTTTATTTGAATTTAATGCAATAGTAAGCACTATATCAGAATCTGGACTTGTAAGCGTATACACATTTTCAGATTTAGCAATTATTAAACTTCCATTTTCCACGGTATAATCTATTCCAATTGCTAAATAATTAACGAAATCATATACATCATCAATATTTAATTCATAATATAAATCATCCTTAATTTCTGTTAAAAAATCTTTTAACTCAGGAAATTCTTTCTCTAATTCAACAAAATCTAAAGCAATCCATTTATTTTCAAACAATTCATATAACTCTAAAAATCCACCAATTAAATTTTTAATATGATCGTTATCTATTTCTAGAGTATTTAATTTTGTTTTTAATGCAAATTGAAATGTATCAAAATTCAAAACACCTTGCTCTGACCAATTTACAAATCCCTTAAATGGAAAGAAATTTGCATATTCTTCTTCATCAGAATTTATAGAAAAACTTACATTTGCATTATCTGCAATATAAGAAAATGCATTGTCAGTTTTTTTTATTTCAACATTATCTGCCTTTGCATCAATAATATATTCTGTTTCAACCCCACTCCAATCTATATCAAGACCATTAGCAGAAATATTAGATAAAATCTTAGCTGTAAAATTTGCATCAAATGTATTTAAGAATGCATCGGCTAAAACTTCTCCATCTGTTTTTTCTGAATTTACAGAAATTACGTTTATTTTTTGAGATTGAGAATTTGTTGAATTTTCCAATTCCCATAAACTTTGAGCTTGAACAGTTGGAGCAATTTGAGAAACTGAAATAAGCGAAACAACCGCAACAGATGCAATTTTTTTAACACTATTTAAAGTCAAAAGATCATAAATCATAACAATTAAGATAAAATTATATTTTTTTATATTTATCATAACAAAATATTTTAGAATAATTTATTTATTTATCTTGCTTATTTTGAATAATATGTTTTCAATTATGTTATTTATTTTATATAATATAAATAATACACTCTATTAAAATAAAAACTACTTAATTATATAATACATATGATAAAAAAAATTATGAACAACAATATTAAAGCATTAATAATTGGAGCATCTCTTCTTATGACTTCAATTTCATTTGCACAATCATTTAATGATGTATCCACTGGATCAAAATATTACAATGCAATTGAAACACTTGCCCATGCCAATATTATAAACGGATACGAAGACGGAACATTTAAACCTGAAAAATCTGTAAATAGAGTAGAAGCATTAAAAATGATTTTAAATGCAGCTCAAATCTCAACAGGAGTATCCACTGGAAATTTTTCAGATGTCGCGAATGATGCTTGGTTCGCGCCATTCGTATATACTGCAAAATCAAAAGGCATTATATCTGGAGATGGGAAAACTGGAACATTTAAACCTGCAAGAACTGTAATTAAAGCAGAATTTTTAAAAATGGCTCTTTTAGGATTTGGACACAATGTAGAAAAACATAAAGGAAAAACAAATGTTGCAAAAGATGTTTCCAATGATGCTTGGTATTTACCATACTTAAGCTATGCACGAGTTTTACTGGTTATTGACCCAGATACAAATAATAAATTATACCCAGAAAAAACACTTTCTAGAGGAGAATGTGCAGAAATTTTATATCAACTTATAATTCTTAAACAAGGAGGGAATACTCAAAAATATTTAAAACTTACAGAATCTGAACTCTTAAATGTTATATTAAAACTTTCAGAAGATGATATATCTGCATCAAGAGGGCATGTAGATTCATCAGTTCAATACTCAGAACTTGCTTTAAAATCGGCACCAAACGAAGGAATCGTAAAAGCTGCAAATGAAATTGCACTAGGAATGCAAGATCTTGTCACTGCATATGAATATGGAATAAATGGAGACAAAGAAAATCTTATAAAATTTTCTAATTCTGCAAAAGAAAAAGCCGGAATTGCATATTCATACAGCACATCAACACAACCAATTGGAAAAAAAATCAAAGAATATGCAGACGCTCTTATATCACAAGCTCAATAATAAATTTCAAATAAAATGAAATTCACAATAGATCTTGGAGGATCTACAATAGACCTTCTTTACACCATAAATAATATTAAAAAGTTTCACTCCCTCGAGTCGAAACTTTTTAATAAAAATAATATAAAAAAAATTTTAGAAAATTTTAATATTTTGAATATTTTAAAAAATTCAAAATTAATAATTAATAATAAAAATACTCATAAACTTATAATAACAGGAGGACATTCTGCACTATTCAAACAAAAAGAAATAATTCTAAAATCAGAAATTTTTATAATAAAAATTGTTTCAGAATTTAAAGCAATAGGAAAAGGTGCTGAAATTTGCTCTAAAAAAGAATCAGGAATTGCCGTATCCCTAGGAACAGGAACAGCAATGGTTCTTTTCAACTCAAAAACAAAAGAATACAAACATATAAAAGGAACGGGACTTGGAGGAGGTTCATTTATAGGACTCAGTAAAGCACTCCTAAACACATCAGACTTTCAAGAAATTTCCAATCTTGCACTTTTAGGAAAAAAAGAAAATATAAATTTATCCGTAGGCGAAATAGTAGGAGGAAACATTAGATTACTCCCCGCCTCCGCAACTGCATCAAACTTTGCGAAATACAATACAAATACTTCAAAAGAAGATATTGCACTTGGAATTGCCATAATGATAGCAGAATCAATTACTGCTCTTGCTATTGAAAAATGCCTAAGATATAAACAAAAATATATTGTATTTGGAGGTAAATTTTCAAAACTTTCCATATTAAAAAAACATGTACAAGAAAGCACAGAATTATTTAACATCACACCAATATTTCCCACACACTCAGAATATATGACTGTAATTGGAGCAGAAGAAAGTGGTTAAAA